>JANPAP010000425.1:0-16366 GCA_031429975.1 Chitinophagaceae bacterium | reverse complement strand
CTTTCAGTACCAATCCAAGCAGTACTATTTATGGCCTTGCTTTTTTTGAAGCAGCAAATGGATGGTTCGATTTTAAAGATTACAATCCATTTAAATTACGCCGTTCAGCAGGTGTAGGTATGCGTTTCTTTTTACCAATGTTTGGATTGTTAGGATTCGATTATGGTATTGGGTTCGACAGGATAAAAGCCGGTGAGCCTTTAAAAAGCGCTTACAAGTTTACATTTATGTTGGGCCAAGAGCCACAATAATACTTTAAAAGATTATTCGTTTATTTGTATTTGAAAATTATAATGCTATCAATTTTTTCTGATCTACTTTTAATAAACACTAAAAATTAACAGATGAAAAAATACTTGTTTCTTATAAGTGCAATGTTGTTTTTAGCAGTTGCATTAAATGCACAACGGTATGCAGTAATCGATTCAAAATATATACTTGAAAAATTACCGGAGTATAAAGATGCACAAACAAAATTAAACCAGGTAAGTGTATTGTGGCAGCAGGAAATTGAAACCCGCCAAACTGCATTAGATAAAATGTATAAGGATTACGATGCCGAACAGGTAATGCTAAGCGATGTGTTAAAGAAAAAAAGAGAGGACGAATTATATAATAAGGAAAAGGAATTAAGGGATCTTCAAAAAAAGCGTTTTGGATTTGAAGGCGACCTCTTTAAAAAAAGGCAGGAATTGATAAAACCCATACAGGATAAGGTTTATACCGCAATTCAAAAACTGGCTGTTGATAAATCTTTTGATTTTATTTTGGATAAAAGTGAAGGAATTACCGTTATCTTTGCCGACCCAAAACTGGACCGCAGCGACGAAGTATTGAAATTTTTGGGTGTTAAATAAAACACAATTAGAAAGTTAAATGCAACTATTGTAAGCGTAAACTACACTTTAAAAGTAACTTGGCTTACTCTTTGTAAATTATAAAAAACACGAACTTAATTATTAACAAACATCCATCTGGTTCTTTAAAAAAGAAAATAAAAGATGGTACAAACTTTAAAAACAACAATGAAAAAATCAGTACTAGCACTTGTATTTGCAATTTCAATTTTAGGATTTTCGAATGCATCTTTTTCTCAGGGAAAAATTGGCTATATCAGCACCGAAGAATTAATTGGGTTGATGCCCGAAACCGAAAAGGCGAATGCACAATTACAGGATTATCAAACATCGCTTCAACAACAGGGTAATGATTATTATCGTGAATTGAATGAGAAAGACAGTATTTTTCAATTAGATTCTGCAAGGCTTTCACCAGCTGCAAAAGAATTAAGAAGAAACGACTTAATAGCACTTTATCAAAAAGTTCAGGGATGGAACCAAACCATGCAACAAATGATTCAGGAAAAATCCGGAGCATTAATTACACCGATTAAAGCAAAAGCACACGAAGCAGTAAAAGTTGTTGCAAAGGAAAATGGTTATACATATGTGTTGGAGGAAGCAGCAGTATTGGTAGGCCCTACAGGAGATGATATGTTGCCATTGGTAAAAAAGAAATTAGGGATTAAAGATGCGGTAGCTCCAGTAGCGGCTCCGATAAAAGGAAAACAATAGTTTATTATTTAAAGAATATTTACAAAGCCATCCTATTTTAGGATGGCTTTCTTATTTTTGAATTATGAGTAAAGGTCCCATTGGAATATTTGACAGCGGTTACGGAGGGCTTACAGTTTTAAAAGAAATTACTGCAAAATTGCCTCAGTACGATTATGTTTATTTGGGCGATAATGCAAGGGCGCCTTACGGTACTCGAAGTTTTGAAACTGTTTACCAGTATACATTGCAATGTGTAAAATGGTTTTTTAACCAGGGATGCCCCTTGGTAATTTTGGCTTGTAATACAGCATCTGCAAAAGCATTGCGTACCATTCAGCAAAACGATCTTCCCAATATGGATCCTTCCAAAAGAGTATTGGGTGTTATTCGGCCTACTTCAGAAATTATTGGACAGTTTTCAAAAACCAACAGTGTTGGAATATTAGGAACTTCCGGTACCATTCTTTCAAAATCGTATCCAATAGAGATTGAAAAATTTTATCCCGATTGCAAGGTCTTTCAGGAAGCTTGTCCAATGTGGGTTCCACTGGTTGAGAATAATGAACATACGAGTGAGGGGGCAGATTATTTTGTAAGTAAAAATATTTCTAATCTTTTGGGCCAGGCTGCTGATATTGATACCCTGTTATTAGCATGCACACATTATCCGTTGCTGATGGATAAAATCAGGCAATATGTTCCTGATGGCATTTCAATTATTTCGCAAGGCGAAATTGTTGCAGATAGTTTGGCAGACTATTTAAACCGGCATACGACTATTGAAGAAAGTTGTGAAAAAAATGGCCTTCAAAGTTTTTTCACAACAGATTCAGCAAGCGATTTTGATGAAAAAGCCAGAATTTTTTACGGAAAATCAGTTCAATCAACTCAATTGTCGCTTTAATTTCAATTAATTTCAATTCTAAATTCTAAATTGATAATATTTTATTACCTTCGCCGTCCTTTCACAAACAACAGGGATGGTGCCCTGCTGAGTGTAACTAAAAAGAGTTTTAAAAATATTTTTAAAAGGAAAATTTTAATACAATGCCAGGTAAAAAAAGAACATACCAACCCCACGTCCGCCGCAGAAAATCGGTACATGGTTTTCGTCAGCGTATGCAAACAGCAAACGGACGTAAAGTTTTAGCCAGCCGCCGTAAAAAGGGCCGTGTTAAATTAACCGTGTCTGACGAACGTTTCGGAAAAAAATAATCATTATCTCCCAAAAGGGAATAAGGAATTAATATATTTAAGCTCTCAGAATCTGAGAGCTTTTTTATTTTTGTATGTTGAACAATAACAAACCATTTTCACTGGGCAAAAACGAGCGGCTTAAAAAACGTAAGGCGATTGATTTGTTATTTGTAAAGGGAAAAGCATTTACCTTGTTTCCTTTTAAAGTAGTGTATCAACTAGATCCAATTGCTGTTGATGAGCAGCCTCAAAATGATATGTTACAAGCTGCATTTAGTGTAAGTAAACGGTTTTTTAAAAAAGCGGTGCATCGAAATCGTATTAAAAGATTGCTGAAAGAATGCTACCGGTTACAAAAACCCGAATTAAAATTAAGTGTACAAAAAACCAATTGCCAGTTAAAAATATTTATTATTTATTTAGGCAAGGAGTTGCCTGAACATTTACTGGTGGAAACAAAAATGAAAGCGCTTTTAAAAAGACTCCAAAAAATTACGGATGAAGAAACTATTGCAAATCCTTAGTTTTCCATTAATCGTTTTAATAAAATTGTATCAATGGATTATTTCCCCCTGGTTGGGAAATAAATGCCGGTATACGCCTACCTGTTCGCATTACGGCATTGAAGCTTTAAAAAAATATGGTCCGGTTAAAGGAATTTGGTTAACTATAAAAAGAGTTTCCCGTTGTCACCCTTGGGGTGGGCATGGTTATGATCCTGTACCCTGAAATTTATTAAATTGGTATTTGTAAATATTATACAGCTGCAGCAAACTGTTTTAAAAACCGCTGATCATTTTCACTAAATAACCGCAAATCTTTTATCTGGTATTTCAGCATGGTAATGCGTTCAATACCCATTCCAAAAGCAAAGCCAGTATATTTATTGCTATCAATTCCACAATTATCCAACAGGTTGGGATGCACCATACCACAACCCAAAATTTCAACCCATCCAGTATGTTTACAAACATTACAGCCCTTGCCGTCACAAATTAAACAGCTGATATCCATTTCGGCACTTGGCTCGGTAAATGGAAAATAGCTGGGCCTAAACCGGACTTTTACTTTATCCCCAAACATTTCTTGTACAAAGAAATAAAGGGTTTGTTTTAAATCGGCGAACGAAACATTTTCAGCAATATACAATCCCTCAACCTGGTGAAAAAAGCAATGGGCTCTTGCACTGATGGTTTCATTGCGGTAAACCCTACCGGGGCAAATAATGCGGATGGGTAATTTCCCATTTTCCATTTCACGAACCTGCACACTCGAGGTGTGGGTACGTAACAACCAATCGGGGTTTTGAGAAATATAAAATGTATCCTGCATATCCCTTGCCGGATGGTTTTCCGGAAGATTTAATGCAGTAAAATTATGCCAGTCATCTTCAATCTCCGGGCCTTCTGCAACTGCAAAACCCAAGCGTTGAAAAATTCCAACAATCTGATTGTGCACCAAACTTATTGGATGGCGTGACCCTAGCGGCAATGGATCGCCGGGTAAGGTTAAATCAATATCGTTAATTGTATTTTCAGCTTTATTGCCTGTTGCGGCTTTCAGTGTTTCGTAGCTTGCTTCAGTAAAAAGTTTAAACTCATTCAGTAACAAACCAAATTCCTTTTTTTTATCGGCGGCAACATTTTTCATCTCGCCCATTACTTCCTTCACCAAACCTTTTACGCCTAAATATTTTATTCTAAACGCTTCAACTTCATTAACTGTAGTTGCTGCGAATTCGTTTATTTCTTTTTTATATTCCTCAATCTTGGATAACAAATTTTCCATTTGGCAAAATTAAGGAAATGGCGTGTAACAGTGTATCGGCATTTATAAGTAGCTGCTGTATCGGTAATAAATTTTTATTGATTTGATTTTTAAAAACTCCCGACAGGCAATGGTCGGCAAAAAACAAACTTATTCATTATGTTTGCCAAAATTAATGCTGGATGTACGATTTACATGATTTTTTAGAGCCCGTTAGTATACATGGATTAAATGAAGACGAAGGTTACAACGATGGGCAGTTTGCCAAACATATTGCAATTTACGAAACAGAATTACCCGATATAACCGATGCTGACATTGTGTTATTGGGAGTTGGCGAGTTTAGGGGCAGTGGCAATTTTAAGGCAGGCATTAATGCATCCGACATCATTCGCAAACAATTATATCAATTGCATTACTGGCATTTTGATGTGCAAATAGCTGATATCGGAAATATCAAAACCGGTGTTACACTCAACGACAGTTATGCTGCAATTAAAACAGTTTTAACCGAGTTGATTAAAATGAATAAAACCATTGTATTGCTCGGTGGTTCACATGATATCACCCTGGCCCAGTATTTTGCTTACCGGGATATGGGTAAAATTATTGAAGCAACCTGCATAGATGCTGCAATTGATTTACGAGGTGAAAGTTCCATCCGCAGCGAAAATTTTTTACTGGAAATGCTTACCGGCGAACCCAATATGGTAAAGCATTACAACCATATCGGCTTCCAAAGTTATTTTGTACATCCCCGTATGTTGGAAACAATGGATAAGCTTCGTTTTGATTGTTACCGGGTTGGTATGGCAAAAGAAAATATGGATGAAATGGAGCCCGTTTTACGAAATACAAATTTACTCAGCTTTGATATTAATGCTATCAAATACAGCGATGCACCGGCCTGCAAATGCAGCCCCAATGGGTTTTCTGGCGAAGAAGCCTGTATGCTTACCAGATATGCAGGCATGAGTGGCAATCTCAGCAGCTTTGGTATTTATGGTTATTTGCCCGATGAAGATGTAAATGAATTAACCGCCAAACAAATTAGCCAGATGATTTGGTATTTTATTGATGGAAAGAGCCGGAGTAAACAAGAAGCTGAAATGGATAACAGCAGCCAGTTTAATGAATTTCATACGCTGTTTGCAGAAGTAGAAACCGTATTTCTTCAAAGCAGAAAAACAGGGAGGTGGTGGATGCAATTGCCCGATAAAAAAATGATTGCCTGCAGTTATAACGATTACCTGATTGCCAGCCGCAACGAAATTCCGGAACGTTGGATGAGAGCACAGGAAAGAGCTTGATCGTTTTTTTGCTAACATACTAATTTTCGTGCAAGGCTTAGTTGCTCTTCGCTACCCATGATGATGATACTTTCGCCGGGCATCAGTTCGTAGTTTACCGATGGGTTAATGTCATAGTTTTTCGAAGCATTTTTTATGGCGAGTACCGTGCAATTGGTTTTATTCCATAAATCCAAATCGCCCAATAATAATACTGAATTGCATACCATTTCTTCTATTCTGAAATGCTCATTACTTTTAGTACTCATGATTGAAAGTAGCTCAACTACATCGGGCTGCATCACCAATTTTGCCATATGTGCCCCACCAATTTTATCAGGCATAATTACATTATCGGCACCGGCAATTTTTAATTTTTTTACCGATGAGTCTAATGATGCCCGGCTTATAATAGTAATGTTTGGGTTAAGTTGTTTTGCACTCAATACCACAAATAAATTATCTGCATCCAGTGGCAATGTAGTTATTAAAGCCCTTGCATTTACAATGCCGGCATCTTCTAATGCTTCATCTTTTGTACAATCAATTTTTAAAAAATGAGGCACAGCAAATTCTATCGTGGGGTCTAAATCATTTTTTTCTTCCAACACTACAAAAGGAATATCATTGTCATGAAGTACCTGAGCACTCTCTTTCCCATTTCGTCCAAAACCACAAATAATTACATGCCCTTGTAACTGCTGGATCTTTTTTTCCATCTTGTAAAGTTTATAATTTTTAATAAATTCAAAATCGAAAAAATACCGGGATAAAAGGCTGATAAAATAAGTGAATAAGCCCACATTGATAAGGATCAAAAAAATGGTAAATAACCTTCCTGCTTCACTTAGCGGCCTTACTTCCTGAAAACCTACCGAACTGATGGTAATTACGGTCATGTACCAGGCATCCAGAAAATTATAGCCTTCAATATTATGATAGCCAACCGTACCAAACAGCATCAAAAAAAATAACAATACCAAGGGAGGTAGTAATTTTTTAAAAATAACAATCTGTTTAAACAATGACATGATAAATTTTATTGCAATTGAAAATTATAACTTTAAACCGAAATGATAAAACGTTCCATTGATAGTTGGTTGCTAATTGTTGCAATATCGCTTATTATAAGCGCATGCAATATTTCAAAACAAATAAGCCGAAAGGAAGCTGCCGTTTTTTTAAGCGACAGTTCTATTATTACCGGGCATATTGGCATTAGTATTTTTGAACCGGCTACAAATAATTACTGGTACAATTATAATGCAACAAAAAATTATTTACCGGCAAGTAATACCAAGCTGTTTACGCTATATGCCGCCTTAAAATATTTGGGAGATAGTTTAACTGCTGCAAAATACTTGCAAATTGGCGAAAGTCTTTTTATTCAACCCAATGCCGATCCAACATTTTTACACCCCGATTTTGTAAGACAACCACTTTATGATTTAATGAAGTCGGCTCCAAATGCGATTATAATTAATACCGATAATGATGTGGACTGTTTTGGTAAAGGCTGGACAGCAGAGGATTTTGACCAAGGCTATATGGCGGAAAAATCAAAGTTTCCTGTATTTGGTAATATGGTTTGGTTCAATCGGGCAACAGCAAATTCAAACATTATTATCAACCCCCAATTTTTTGCAGATAAAATTTCTTACAAAAACAAACCGCCTTTTTTACGGAATCGAAATGAAAACATTTTTTATATAGATACTGTTTCTTCAACAAAAAAAATTCCGTTCATCACAAACAATTACTCAACACAATTATCCATTTTAAGTAAGCTGTTAAACAAGCCCGTTAGCAGAATTGAAATGCAAAATAAAAACTATCGCATTTTAAAATCGCAACCAACCGATTCGGTTTTGATACCAATGATGCACCGCAGCGATAATTTTTTTGCCGAGCAATTGTTATTGATGGTAAGTAACCAGGTATTGGGTTTTATGGATGAAGAAAAAATCATCAATCAATTATTGAAAACTGATTTAAATGATCTGCCTCAAATACCTGTTTGGGCTGATGGTAGTGGTTTAAGCAGGTATAATTTATTTACGCCCCAATCGCTTGTTTATATTTTAAATAAAATGCAACAGGAATTTGGGCTGGATAGAATGAAAAAGATTTTGCCTACCGGCGGAGAAGGCACACTAAAAAATTATTATATTCGTGATAGCAATTTTATTTATGCCAAAACGGGTAGCCTCAGCAACCAGTTTACCATTAGTGGGTATTTAATCACAAGAAAAAATAAACTGCTATTATTTTCTATGCTTTCAAACAATTTTAAGGGTTCAACTGCTGCTGTAAGGCGGGCAATGGAGCGATTTTTAATGGGAATCAGGGAGCAGTACTAATTTTTTATTTTTCAGGCATCATTATATAAAACAAGGGTATCTAAACATAACAAGCCAAAAATACTATTATAAAATTCTTCATTAAAATTGTCGGTATGAAAAAAAATTTTACCATTTTGCTGTTATTCATTTTAGCAGCATTTGCACAAAATAGCTTTGCCCAACCTGGCACTGTTTGTAATCCTCAATTTACAACCACAGTAAATAGTTTTTCAGTAGTGTTTACACCTGCTGTAATTAATAATACTACCGTAAGGCATTACTGGAATTTTGGCGATAATACGGCAGCAAGCGATGCCCAGTCGCCAACCCACCAATATGCAAACTGCGGTGTATATATGGTAAAGCATATGATTGTTTCGGCAACGGGTACCCCTACTTGTACCGATTCTGCATTTCAAACCGTAAATATTGTATGCCCAACAGTTTGTAATATCCAGGCAAGTTTTCAGTTTGCCATTGATAGTAACCGGGTGGTGTATTTTAATAATTCCAGTATTTCTGCAAATGGGATCGATTCGTTTTACTGGAGTTTTGGTGATGGCACTTATTCAAACGACATGAATCCCCATCACCAGTATGCAAATTATGGCACTTATAATGCCTGTTTAAAAGTTAAGAAAAATATGCCTGCTGGTGCTACTCCTTGTGTAAGCACAATTTGCAGTGCTGTGGTAATAGTGGCTCCACCGGTTTGTAATTTAGTGCCATCTTTTACTTTTTCCATCAATGCAAATTCGAGTGCGCCAAATAACTACCAATTTGTAAATACATCAATACCCGTTGCAACAACCGACTCTGTCTTTTGGAATTTTGGTGATGGTTCCCCTATTGCCATTAATGTAAATAACCCCAGCCATGTGTATACAGCTGCTGGTAATTATATAGTTTGCTTAACCGTAAAAAAATTAATCAGTACTAATGGAGAGCATTGTGTAAGGCAAATTTGCAATACCATTCAAGTTGTAGTGCAACCAGCATGTACTTTGGTTGCAGACTTCAGCTGGGTAAGAGATGCGGTAAATAATACCCTTGTAAAGTTTACGAATTTAAGTGTTCCATTAGCTGCTACAGATTCAATTAAGTGGACCTTTGGCGATGGTAGCAGTTCAACCGATTTGAACCCTTCACATACTTATAATGTTACTGGAAACTATACGGTTTGTTTAAGGGTTAAGAAAAATCCAACAACACCCGGTACAGTAGCCTGCGTTCGGGAAATTTGTAAACCGATTGTAATTGATCAGGTTTGTAACACGGTAGCTAATTTTAGTTTTTACAGAGATTCTGCTGCTGGATCATTATTTAATTCGTATCGCTTTACCAATACTTCTGTTCCACTATCAACAACCGATTCGTTGTTCTGGAATTTTGGAGATGGCAGTCCAATTGTAAATGGTTTTAATCCGGCACATGCTTATACCACTACAGGTACATTTACTGTTTGTTTAAGAGTAAAAAAGAATTCAACCATTGCTGGCGCTGCTCCATGTGTACGGGAAATTTGTAAAACCATAGTGGTACAACCTATTTGCAATTTGCAAGCTTATTTTAGTTTTATAAAAGATACACTTTCTGGTATTGCACCCAATACGTATCATTTTAATAATTTATCTGCACCAGCCTCAACAGTTGATTCAACTTTCTGGACTTTTGGAGATGGCAGCCCGATGGTTATTAATCAAAATAATCCTACACATACATTTACAGCTGCAGGTTCGTACAATGTTTGTATAGTAGTAAAAGGTACTGCTGATCCTAATACCGGCTTCCGTTGTGTAAGAGAATTTTGTAAAACCGTTGTGGTAACGGTACAGCCTGCCTGCAATTTTACAATCAATTTTGCCTGGAGGGCAGATTCAACCCAGCCAAGAAAAATCTTCTTTACCAATAACAGTCAACCAACAACTGCTGCTGCAATGGCATACTGGAGTTTTGGTGATGGCAGCAGCGGAACAGGATGGAATGCCGATCATTTATATGCACAGGGAGGCACTTATACAGTTTGTTTAAAAATTACCGTTAATAATACCTGCATCAGGGATATCTGTAAAGTAATTACCATTCCAACGGTTACGCCACCGGCTCCTTGTAATTTACTGGTGAATTTTACCCGTCAGTTTGATCCTGCTAATCCTCGTAAAGTATATTTTACCAATACCAGTAGCCCGGCATCAACAACCGCCATTGCTACCTGGAGTTTTGGTGATGGTAGCAGCAGTACCGGATGGAATGCAACGCATGAATATCCAGGACCAGGAAGGTATTATGTTTGTTTAAAAGTGGCTACCAGTAACACTTGTATCAATTATAAATGCGACTCGATTACGATTGCTGCACCTGCTTTAAGTTGTGATAGTTTTTATGCAAAATATCTTTTCAGAAGAGATAATTACATGCCCAATAAATTCTATTTCTATGCAACGGCTAACTATTCCATCATGCAGCAAAAATGGACATTTGAAAAATTAAATGGTTCGGCTGCACCTGTTGTAATCAATCACTTTAATCCAGTGTATGTATTCCCAGATACCGGCGCTTACAGGGTTTGTTTAAGAGCAGTAAGTTGGGGTGGTTGTGTAAAAGAGTATTGCGATGTGGTACGTGTTTATGGCATCACGCCTCCGGCAGTTTGCATGCTTCAGGCATATCCAAATCCGGCACATAACCAAGTTTCTGTAAATGTGCAGTTGGCTCAATCAGAATTAATAACCGCTTCTGTTTACAGCACTCAAAATATTTTATTGTTACGCAAAGTTCAACAAGGGTTTATGGGTAATAATTTGGTAAATCTAAATGTCTCATCACTGTCGCCGGGCTTCTACACCATCAGGGTAGTTTATGGCAACAGGGTTTGTTATACAAGATTCCAGAAAATATAAAACGGGGGTTATAAAAACAAAAAGGGCTTGCAATAATTATTGCAAGACCTTTTTATTTTACTGATTTTATCTTCCAAACATCTTGTCCAGATCGGCTTTATTAAATTCACTGTAAGTAGGTTTTCCGTTGGGCGTAATATTAGGCGAAACACAATTAAAAAGTTCTTCAACCAACACGGTCATTTCTTTTTGCGATAAACTAACTCCGGCTTTAATAGCCTGCTGCCAAGAAAGTGAACGCAATAATTTTTCTCTTTTGCTGTATTTTAAATCGGTGCTGAAATGCTTGTATTGTTCCAGCATTTTTTCGATAGCAACTTTTTCATTGCCTTGTAAAACGTCTGCCGGCGTGCCTTGTATAACAAAGCTATTGTTTCCAAAATGCGATAAATGATAACCCAGGTAATGCAGGTCGGGTAATAATTCATTCAGCAATGCAGTGTCGGCAGCCGTTACTTCCATGGTTGATGGAAAAAGACTTTGCTGTGTGGCAATGGGTTTGCCA
The DNA here is from genome assembly GCA_031429975.1 of Chitinophagaceae bacterium. Lineage (GTDB taxonomy): Bacteria > Bacteroidota > Bacteroidia > Chitinophagales > Chitinophagaceae > Ferruginibacter. Next base: position 4,810 of record JANPAP010000425.1, on the reverse strand, counting down.
TCAACCGCTTTTAAAAACCGTTCGTACAAAATGCGTTCATGTGCATTTTGTTGATGAATTAAAATGAACCCGGTTGTATTTTGTACTGCGATATAACTGTTGTGAAACTGTACCAGATTTTGTAAAACAAAATGGGCAGTTTTTGTAACCGGTATAAATTGCGCTGTTGTTGAAAACGATGATTGGGTATTTAATGCGGCATCACCCGATTTATTTGCAGGCTCATAAAAATCTTTCCAGTCTTTCAGGTCGCTTTTCTTTTCAATAAAATGGGCTTGATTTTTTTTACTGAAAGAACTATACAAAGAGGATGAAGCCGCATTGGATTTTTTTTCTTCCGTAAAAGGTTGGTTCACCGCATCGAGTTGTTGTATGGAAGGATCCAATTCAAAATCGAGTGCTGGTGTAATGCTAAACTGTGCCAGTGCATGTTTTACGGCACTTTGAACAAAAGCATATACAATTTTTTCATCCTCAAATTTTATTTCCTGTTTGGTTGGATGCACATTAATATCAACTTGTGTAGGATCTAAATCGATAAAAAGTGCATACATCGGAAAGCTGTCCTTGGCAATCATCTGGTCAAAAGAATTCATCAGTGCATGGTTGAGGTAGGCGCTTTTTATAAAACGGTTGTTTACAAAAAAATACTGATCGCCCCTGGTTTTTTTTGCCGACTCTGGTTTGCCCACAAAGCCGTAAATATTCATGTAGTCGGTTTGTTCATTAATGCTTACCAGTTTGGCATTATAATTATTGCCTAAAATTTGAACGATCCGTTGTTTTAAAGAACCTTTTTCTAAATGAAAAACCTGTTGACCATTGCTGTTAAGCGAAAAGAAAATTTCAGGAAAAGCCATAGCCACCCTTATGAATTCATCAACAATATAGCGGAGTTCTGCTGCGTTACTTTTTAAAAAATTTCTCCGGGCAGGAACATTGAAGAAAAGGTTTTTCATGGCAATGCTGCTGCCTTGTTGCCAGGCAATGGGCTCCTGTTTTTTTACCAGGCTGTTTTCAATTTCAATATAAGTTCCTATGGCCGATGTTGCAGTTTTTGTTTTTAGCTCTACCTGGGCAACTGCGGCGATACTTGCCAATGCTTCACCCCTAAACCCCATTGTTTTTATGCGAAATAAATCGTCGATGCTTTTTATTTTGGATGTGGCATGGCGTTCAAACGACATCCGGGCATCCGTTTCGCTCATACCCTTGCCATTGTCTATAACCTGAATCAAAGCTTTGCCTGCGTCATTTACAATCAATTGAATTTCGGTAGCACCGGCATCAACGGCATTCTCTAGTAACTCTTTAACTGCACTTGCCGGCCGTTGAATTACTTCGCCTGCGGCAATCTGGTTGGCAATATTATCCGGCAATAATTGTATGATATCCGACAAAATCTATAAAATTTTAAGGACAAAATTACGGAAACTTAATCTGCTAAATTGGATAGATTAAATGGATCGAAATGGTTTTAAAAATGAGTACAGGAACTGCCATTCTTGAAATGCCTAATACAGAACAAAATGTTATTTTATACTTTCGCTCTGTCAGGTATCATTTCAATTATGCTTAATTTGTGAAGTATATTATCTAAACATGATCAGAATATTTATTGTTATTTTTTTATTACAGTTTACAATTATTGTTTCGCAGGCACAACAACAAAATAAAAAAGCCAGCAAATGGGTTGACAGTGTTTTTAATTCATTAACACCCGAGCAACGCATTGCCCAACTGATGGTACTGCGGTTATCAACCTACGATTTTAAAACAAAAACCCCCATCTATTACGATTCGCTGGTGGCAGCACAGGTAAGAAAATATAATATTGGAGCGGTATGTCTATTTCAGGGCAACCCTGTAAAGCAGGCCGAGATTTTAAACAGGTTGCAATCTCTTGCTCAAACCCCCATCATGGTTTGTATTGATGCAGAATGGGGAGTGGGGATGCGATTGTTTGACAGTGTGCAGGCATTGCCTCATCAAATGATGTTGGGTGCATTACAGGATCCAAAAATTATTTATCAATATGGCCGTCTGGTGGCTGAACAATGTAAGCGGCTAGGCATTAACGTTAATTACGCCCCTGTGGTGGATATAAATAACAATCCCGATAATCCTGTAATTAACGACCGCAGTTTTGGAGAAGATAAATACAAAGTTGCAACATATGGAATTCAATACATGAAAGGAATGCAGGATGCCGGGGTGATGGCTTGTGCCAAACATTTTCCGGGACATGGTGATGTTGCTGTTGACTCACATTTAGATTTGCCGGTAATCAATAAAACAAGAGCTCAGTTGGATTCGCTGGAATTATATCCCTTCAGAGAAATTTTTAAAGCAGGAGTAGCAAGTGTAATGATTGCACATTTGTTTATTCCGGCAATTGATAATACACCTAATAAAGCCACTTCTCTTTCTAAAAAAAATGTAACGGATTTAATGCGAAACGAGTTGGGATACCAGGGACTAACGTTTACCGATGCCCTGGAAATGCAGGGTGTAAATAAGTTTTATCCCAATGGTGAAGCAGCTGTACAATCGTTGATAGCAGGTAATGATATGCTTTGCCTGCCGGGAGATGTGGAACAAAATCTGAAAAAAATAAAGGAGGCTATAAAAAGCAACCAATTGAGTTGGGATGAGATAAACCTGCATTGCAAAAGGGTTTTAATGGCAAAGTATAATTACGGTGGTCCGGTTTATCCGCCAATTAATACAATAAATATTACGGCTGAATTGAACAATGGAATTCCGGAAATGAAAAAACTGGTTGCAGAAAATGCCCTTACCCTATTGAATAAAACGGGCAATGATTTTTATCCATTACAAAATGTACTGCAACAAAACAATTCCGAAATTGCCTATGTAGGAATTGGTCTTGAAAATGAAAATAATTTTGCAAAAAAAATGCAATCAGATTTTAAGGCAGACGTTTTTTATTTTAATTATAAACTGGATGCAGCTACTGCAAACGCAATTGTTGAATCTATAAGAAAGAAGTATAAAAAAATTGTAATTGGCATTCATGCATACAATCGTATGCCTGCAAATAATTTCGGTATCAGTGCAGCCGCAGTAAGTTTGGTTAAGCAATTACAAAACAGCGCAAACAGTATCAACTTTGTATTTGGAAATCCGTATGCAACAAAAAACTTTTGTGATGCAAAAAATTTAGTGATCTGTTATGAAGATGATTCCATTACCCAAAATGCAGCCATCGATTTTTTAAAAGGCAGGTTTATTTCCAAAGGAAAATTGCCGGTTACAGTTTGCGATACCTATAAATTTGGTTCCGGAATTACTGGCGCAGGTTTTTTTTTGCCCCCTACAATCGCAGCGACTCTTCGCAAATAAATAAATTTTATCAGATAGATTCAATTGCTCAAAATGCTGTCAATAGTGCTGCTACACCGGGTTGTGTGGTATTGGTTGTTGAAAATGGAACCATTGTTTATAATAAAGCCTTTGGATATTTTACTTACGTTCATTCCGAAAAAGTAACAGTTGAATCTGTTTATGATTTGGCCTCAATAACAAAAATTTGTGCTACAACGCTTGCAGTAATGAAGTTGTATGATGAGGGTAAACTGGATATCAATAAAAAACTGGGAGACTATCTTCCAATTGTAAAAGGAACGAATAAGGATCAGATTTTAATTAAGGATCTGTTGTTGCACCAGGCAGGTTTGGAACCTTATATTTCTTTTTATAAAGAAACCATTGATGCTGCAGGAATTCCTATACCAGCAATTTATAGCACCGAAAAAAAAGTTGGTTTTGAAACCAGGGTTGCCAATAAATTGTTTTTAAGAAATGACTGGAGCGATACCATGATGAACCGCATTTTAAATAGCCCGGTAACAACTACAGGAAAATATTTATACAGCGATATTGATTTTATTTTTTTAGGAAAACTGGTAGAAAGTATCAGTGGATTATCGCTGGATACTTATGTGAGGAAATATTTTTACAATCCAATGTCATTAGCTACAATAGGATTTAATCCCACCACATATTTATCACAAAAACTAATTGTACCCACAGAAGATGAAGTTATTTTCAGACAGCAATTATTAAAAGGAGCTGTGCATGATCCGGGTGCTGCTATGTTTGGAGGAGTGGCTGGTCACGCAGGTGTTTTCAGCGATGCGTATGATCTGGCAACCATCATGCAGCTGTTAATGAATGGCGGCAGTTTCAATGGCAAACGGTATTTAAAAAAATCAACTGTTGATTTTTTTACAAGTTATGGAAGTAATGAAAGCCGCAGAGGGTTTGGTTTTGATAAACCCGAAAAAAATAATTTTAAAATTGCAGCGCCTTATCCCTGCCTGTCGGCAAGTGCAGCAACTTTTGGCCATACAGGATTTACTGGCACCTGTGTTTGGGCCGATCCGGAAAATAAATTACTGTATGTTTTTTTAAGTAACCGGGTAAACCCCAGCAGCAGCAATAAGCAATTGCTGCAAATGAATACCAGGTCGTCAATTCATGAAGCTATTTACAAGGCAGTTGGTTTATCCCGATCCAATTAATTTTTCAAATCCCGTTTTGTAATTATCTTACCAAACAACTTAAATAATTTCTTGCAGCAAATTTTTCAATACATCCAATCTTATTATCAAAAAGAGTTTAAACTTTTTTACTGGTTGCTTATCCTGTTAATGATTACAGGAATAATCTATCTTAATTATTGGCAAGGGCTCGAAACAAATTATGTTGTTTCTGATAAAAATTGGGTCCGAAATTTTTCAGGATATTTTCTTTTGTACTTCTCCGTTTTTTCTTCTGCATTTTT
>JANPAP010000424.1:0-2974 GCA_031429975.1 Chitinophagaceae bacterium | reverse complement strand
ATTTTCGTTTAATGCTGTTCCAATGGCAGCCCGTTCCTTTTCTTGTGCAATGAGCACAGCATCGGTTATTTCCCGTTGCCTGTTTAATCTTGTTTGTTCCAGTTTCTTTTCTAACAATATATTTTCGGTAATATCGGCTGTGGCTCCAACCATCCTTATAGCCTTGCCATCCTCATCATAAACAATATGAGCCCGGTCGTGCACATAGTGATAAATTCCGTTAGCTGCCTTAAACTTGTATTTAACTTCCCACAGTGGTGAAGATTTTTTTGTGATACTATCCTGTACTCCTTTTAATACCCGTTCTTTATCGTCGGGATGAATACAGCTTTCCCAAAAATTTTGAGGAATAAGCGCATTTTCAACCTGGTAACCAAAAACCCTTTTATGGCCTCCGTCAATCCAGAAAATATCTTTTGATAACAGGTCCCATTCCCAAAGGCAATCGTTGGTAATTTCTGTAACAAATCGGTACAATTCAGTTAATACTTTTAGCCGCTGAGCCGGATCAACTGAATGTCCCACATGCGGATGATTACTACTTTTAAATGAAACGGATAAAATACCGTCGCAATGATAAGTAATAACATCAAACCAAGCACCCATTTCGCCCCAATATTCATGAAAATGTACGGGCGTGCTTTTCAAAAATGCCCGTTGGTCTATTGCATATAATTCAATTGGAATAACTTCAGCAAATTTTTGCCAGAGGTTTTTTCCAATAATGTCTTTAGCAGCCACCCCAAGTATTATTTCTGCAGCTTTGTTCCAGTATTTTACTGTCCATTTATTATCTACCGAAAAAAAACCGTTGGTCAGCGTTTCAGTTACAGGGATAACAGGATAACTCTTATTAACCAAGGCGTTTAAATTATTTTTTACTTCCGGAGAATTTTTAGAAAGATTCTTTTTCATGTAAGTAATTTTTTATTGCAAATAGTATTTTAAGGAGAGGAGCCAGACTTTTTTTATTCATCTTCGTTTTTAATAATGGTTAAAATCATTTTAAATCTTCCATTTGCTTTTAAATGATTTGGCGCATTAGCCGGTATTATGATTCCCTCGCCGGTTTGTAATACAGTGGCAACATTATTAATAACAAGTTCAGCCTTGCCTTCTATGATTTGTGCATACGTATCAAATGGAGCTTTTTTTTCTGTAAGTCCCTCACCTGCATCAAAAGACATGACACTTATATTGCCGGTAGATTTTTTAATAATAGTTTTTGTTACTATTGAATTGGGTGCATATTCAATGATTTCAACAATAATGTGCGATTGCGATTTTGCCAATGTATGCAGTACATTATCTACTTTATCTTCGATTTCAATATTCTCTTGCATATACAAAGGTTAATTTTCACAGCGTTAAAAAATTATAGAATTCTTATAACAACTTGTAAAATTCACACATGCCGGAATGGAAAGTTTTCCAGATAGAACGAGGACTTCTAGAAGGTTTTTTGCAATGAGAAAGGACTGTGAAGTTGAATGACTTTGTTAAACGGAGGTTGGACAGTTTGTTGTTTAAGTAGCTTTGTCTTTTGTATTTTTAATAAGGCTGATACCGGCAAAAAAGAATACCGCTCCCAAAACGCCGGTAAAAATAATGGCTTTTATATTCCGGGTGCCTTCTCCACCATTCATAAAACTCATACCTGCATAAATTAATCCTGCAGCACCCAATAAGGATAAAATAATTCCCAATATCCGCTTTTCCATAATGATTATTTTGTACAAGGTATACTTAATAAACTGGTATTTACTTCAATCCATACCGAATGTGTGAATCATGTAATAATTGTCCAAAATACTGTAATGCCCAGTCGGATTTTACAAAATAAATTCGCATTCAAATTATAGTACATCATGCATTATTAAAAAAAAACGATAACAATTTCCTGAAGGCAATATGGCATGGATGCTGCCAAATGGATTAAATAAAAAAACTAAAATGACAAAGACAAAACTACTGATTGCAGCTGCCATCTTATCGATAGGATTCACAGCTTGTAATAATGAAAGCGACACTGCAAAACAAGATGCAGAATTGTTATCTATTTATGTTGACTCAGTAGATAATCTAAAACCTGTTTATACAACAGAGCATTGGACATTAATTGAAAATGGTTACCAGAATAGAGCCTTTCAGTATGAAAAAACATCTGCTTCGCTTAATGCAACAGACAAAGCCAAAGCCGCTGCCAGTAAAGAAAAATATGAAGCATTAAAAATTAAGTACGAAACGAATATTAAAGAAAGCGAAGCTGCTGCAGCAGTGCCAAACTTTAAAACAGTGCTTAGAGACCGGTTATTTGGGGAAGGAAAAGTTGGCGACGATATGAAATTTTTATATGTTACCAGCGATAATATCCGTGGTATTTATCAAAACTTTGTAGATGTAGTTGCTGATAACAAGAAGAATTATTCCAGAGAAGATTGGGATGAAATAAAAGTACTGTACGAAGCATTGGATACCCGAAAGAATGTAGTTGAGAAAGAACTGACGGGTAAAGACAATATGAAAATTGCTGGATTGAAAATAAAATTTGCTTCCATCTATTCAACTCATAGAGTTGTTGCTAAAGTAAGAGAAAACTCAGATGCTAAACAATAGTTTTTGAAATTATAATTTCAGAAAAAACGCTTCAGTTTTCTGAAGCGTTTTTTCTGTTTAAAAATCTTATTTAAAATATTTGCCATCCAGATTAGTAGCAAAAATTAATTAATTGGGGCAGCAATATTTTATGCTTTTAGCATTGTTATAAATGATTTTGTGGGAATATGGTTTCAATTTTTATAAACCATAATTAAAACATCATTGATAAAATAAATAATTGATGTTTTAAAGATTATATAGTTATGTAATTTTTTTTATATTTTTATTTGTTATTTTCCTTTAATTGTATTTTGAAAGTAATTTTTAATCATATTGAATCTTTAAAACCATGGGGAATTCTGTTAGGGAATTTTGT
>JANPAP010000423.1:0-3876 GCA_031429975.1 Chitinophagaceae bacterium | reverse complement strand
TAACCGACCTGTATTGCCTTGCAGCCTGCGATGTAATCATTGGCCCACCAAGCACTTTCAGCATCTGGGCATCTTTTTATGGAAAAATTCCGCTTACACAAATCAACAGTAAAGAGGAGCAGATGCAACTTGGAGAATATGTGAACCTATGTTAGATGAAATAAACAGATTATATTAGTAATGCCATCCCCAATTATTGTATTGCTGCGGCAATCACAAAAACAAATTTGTATGCTAGTAAAAACTTTTGGCAGCGCCGTGTATGGAGTAGAAGCCATTACGATTACTGTAGAAGTAAGTTTAAATAATCAGGGCAAACCCGAACCCATTATTGTTGGCCTTCCCGATAGCGCAGTAAAAGAAAGTATGCAACGGGTAGAGAGTGCCATAAAAGACAATGGTTATTTTATGCCACGTACCCGGCTCATTGTAAATTTGGCGCCGGCCGATATCCGCAAAAGTGGTACTGCATTCGATTTGCCGATTGCAATGGGTACCTTAGGGGCCAGCGAACAATTAAAAAATCCAGAAAAACTTTCGGATTATGTAATCATGGGCGAACTGAGTTTGGATGGATCCGTTCGATCTATTAAAGGTGCATTGCCCATTGCCATCCAGGCCCGAAAAGAAAATTTTAAAGGATTGATTGTACCCATTCAAAATGCAAAGGAAGCAGCGATGGTGAATCAATTGAAAGTGTATGGCGTAACGCACCTGAATGATGTAATACATTTTTTTGAAGATGAAAATAGTTTGGAACCAATTATTGTAAATACCCGGGAAGAATTTGCACATGCACAAAGTGATTTTGATATTGATTTTTGCGATGTAAAAGGACAAGAAAATATAAAACGGGCATTGGAAATTGCAGCAGCCGGCGGGCACAATGCCATTTTAATTGGCCCGCCAGGTGCTGGTAAAACCATGCTGGCAAAGCGTTTGCCAACAATACTGCCACCACTTAGTTTGCAGGAAGCATTGGAAACTACAAAAATTCACAGTGTTGCCGGTAAGCTGCCGGAAAATGCAACATTGATTTCCAAACGGCCTTACCGTTCTCCCCATCATACAATTTCTGACGTTGCTTTGGTAGGCGGTGGGGGCAATCCACAACCCGGCGAAATTTCATTGGCACATAACGGGGTGTTGTTTTTGGATGAATTGCCGGAATTTAAAAGAACCGTTTTAGAAGTGATGCGGCAACCGATGGAAGAAAGAAGAGTTACCATCAGTCGGGCAAAAGTGGCGATGGATTTTCCTGCAAGCTTTATGTTGATAGCAAGTATGAATCCCTGTCCCTGTGGGTATTTCAATCATCCTGAAAAAAAATGCACCTGCCCGCCGGGTGCGGTACAAAAATATTTAAACAAAATTTCGGGACCGTTATTGGACCGGATAGATTTACATGTAGAAGTAACGCCGGTTGCGTTTAGTGAATTATCTTCGACCCAACAATTTGAAAAAAGCGACAGCATAAGAATAAGAGTGATAAAAGCAAGAGAGATTCAGGCAGAAAGATATAAAGCCGAAGAAGGCATTTATTGCAATGCACAAATGAGCAGTAAAATGTTGAAAGAAATTTGTGTTATCAATACTGCTTGTCAAAACCTATTAAAAATTGCTATGGAAAAACTGAATCTTTCGGCAAGGGCATACGACCGGATTTTAAAAGTTAGCAGAACCATTGCCGACCTTAGCGACAGTGCAGATATAAAACCAGAACACCTTGCAGAAGCCATCCAATACCGCAGCCTCGACCGAGAAGGTTGGGGCGGATAAAATAAGACCTATGTTATTTGAACCACTCAATAATTATTTTGACAAAATTTATGTGATAACGCTGAAAAGGGCTACAGACAGGCATTTGCACATTATAAAGGAACTGGAAGGATTGAATTTTGAATTCATGTATGGCTGCGATAAAATCAATTTAAAAAAAGATGAATTGATTGAAAATAAACAATTCGATCCTGAACTTGCCAGTCAGCATCATATCATGGGAAAGGAAATGAACATGGGAGAAATTGCCTGCTCCATCAGTCACAAAATGGTTTATGAAGATGTTGTAAAAAATAATTTTAGCCGGGTATTGATTATGGAAGATGATATTATTATCGACCGAAAAAACATTTCGCTGTTCGAAAATATCAGTAAAGAATTGCCCAACAACTGGGGTATGTTATATTTGGGTTTTGCAAAAAATGAACAGCCACCCAAGATGGCATTTTTTAAAAAAGCATTTTATCATTTGCTATTTGCAACCGGCATAAAAAAACAATTCAATCATAAAGTGATTAACAATCTTTATCCAAAAAATTATTCCAATCATTTAAACATTGCCGGCTTTCATGATTGTGCCCATGCCTATGCCATTACAGGCAACACGGCAAAAATATTTTTACAAATGCAAAGCCCACTGAGTTATATTGCCGATCATTTGCTGGCTTATGCAGCCTGCAATAAAACAATCAATGCATTTACTAGCAACCCCAAATTAATTCACCAGCAATATCAGGTTTCAACCACTCCCATAAAATCTTATATCAACCAATAATATGCAGCAACGTTATATTTTATTTCAGGCTTATGGCAACGAAGGCATTTTAATGGAATGCAAATTTGCGTTGATGCAATTATTGAAATACAATAATACCGCAGATTTTTGTGTGGTACTGTATACCGATAATGAAGATTTTTTTACGCCGATTTTGCAAAGCTTCCAACATTTTGAAGTTATACCCATTAATGCAAAAATCATCAAACAATGGCGAGGTGCAATTGACTTTGTACACCGCATAAAAATTGAAATGCTCATTCATTTTGCCGAGCACCACAAAGGAGCCATACTTTATTTTGATACCGACACCTATTGTAAATCGGCGGTCACTCCTTTGTTTGATTTAATTGAGCAGGATCATTTTATAATGCATACCTGTGAGGGCAGTTTGGATGATAAAAAAAGTATTGTTTTTAAAAAATGGAGCCGATTTCTTACAGATAATAATGTTACCTACAACAGCAGCCCAATAGGTGATACAGCCGAAATACAGATGTGGAATGCAGGCGTATTAGGTTTTAGCAATGTTTATTTATCTGCTATAAAAAATGTTTTAAAATTAACCGACAGGATCTATCCATTATTTCCAAAACATACGGTGGAGCAATTTGCTTTCAGTTATATTTTTCAAAAACTTTGCAACATAAAAAAAGCAGGCAGCATCATTTTTCATTATTGGGATTTAAAAGAATACAAACAATTATTGTTGGCATTTTTTGAAAATAACGAAGAAAGTACTTTGCAGGATCAAACCGAAAAATTGCAACAATTTTTACCCGAAAATATTTTTGCAGATAAGATGGCTAATAAAAACTTATCCATCATTAAAAAACTAACCAATTCAAAATGGGATATACAACATTACATTGAAAAGCTGTAGTGGGCTTAAATTTTAATCAAATCTTCATTCACAAATAAAAAATTTTCGCCGGCAATAAAACAAGAAAAATTGTATTGGCTTACCGCCTTAAATATTGCAGCAGAGCAACCTTTCTTCATCCGGTCGTGGGTTTCAACAAAAAACATTTTGCTGTGTGGTAACCAGTTTTCAAAACCCGTTTCAAAAATATTTTTTTCGGTTCCTTCAATATCAATTTTTAATAAATCAATTACTGTCCAACCCTGTTGTTGCATTAAATCCGCAATCCCAATAGCTTCCACCGATTCAGCCGATGGCGTTTGAGTTTCTTCTACAATAAAACTGTTTTCGCCCTTACCCAAATCAATCACATTTAAAAAAGAAGCATGGCTCCAGATGCCTTTATTTACTGGAATAATATTTTTATAAGGAGCCGCATTTTTTTTAAGGATGGCAAAGA
>JANPAP010000422.1:0-1751 GCA_031429975.1 Chitinophagaceae bacterium | reverse complement strand
TATCAATGAAAAAACTTCCGTGCTGGAGATTGATACCAGGGCATTTATTGAGTCGGTGACCACAGATGTAAAATTACAAACGGTGCTGGCAGGCAACAACATGTTGTACGTGCTTCAATCTGATAAAACACCTTTTTATGTGCATGCCATGATCTTGAATAGTTACATCGAAAGCTCCTGGAAATGTATTGATGGCGGTTCTGTAATCGGGAAATTAATTGCCAGGAATATTCGGGCACAGGGTGGCGTTATTCATCGGAATGCGGAGGTTACAAAAATAATCGTAGAAGATGGAAAGGTAAATGCTGTAGAATTAAAAGATGGATCGCATGTGTTTGGAAAAAGCTTTATCTCTAATATGCATCCTGTAAGAACCCTGGAATTAACAGAAACCAGCCTCATAAAAAATGCCTACAAACACAGGATCAAAAGTCTTGAGAATTCAATTGGTGGCTTCGTTGTAAATATTGTTTTTAAAAAAGAATCTTTTAAATATATAAAGCACAATTATTATTATCATAAAAAAGGGCATGTGTGGACCTTGGTTGATTACACCGAAGCCAACTGGCCACTTTGTTATGCCATATTTTTTTCAGCGTCTTCACGTTCATCAGAATATGCAGAATCTATGACCATTCTTACTTACATGAAATACGAAGAGGTGAAACAATGGGGAGATACGGTCAACACCGTTTCAGAAGAAGTAGAGAGAGGAGAAGCTTATGACGCATTTAAGAAACACAAAGCAGCATTACTGATCGACCTGGTAGAGGAAAAATTTCCGGGTTTAAAAGATTGCATTAAGTCTTACTACACTGCCACCCCACTTAGTTACCGTGATTATATTGGCAATGATGATGGATCGATGTACGGTATAGTAAAGGATTACAGGAACCCATTAAAAACATTTATTTCGCCACGTACCAAATTGCCAAACCTGTATTTAACCGGGCAAAATTTAAATTTACATGGTATATTGGGAACCACGATGAGTGGTCTGGTTACCTGCACTGCTTTTTTGGGGAACGAGGATATTATAAATAAAATCAGGAATGCTTAAAAGAAAAAAGGTAGTTAGATGGAGTTTGTATGTGGTAGGATCAATCCTGCTATTATTGATTGGCGCTACTATTTACGTTAAACAGGTTTCCAAAATTGACGCACCGGATGTGAAGGATAAGAGTAGTTTAAAACTGCAACGCACAGATGGCGGAAATGGTTTTTATACTTTAAAAAATAACTGGTTCAGGAAAAGCAAAACGGGTTTATTTGAATTATATGTAGAGGGAGCAGCTTTTGAAAGGGGTGTTATCAATGGTAAACTAACCAAAGAACTGGTGATGCGCCAGGAAGATCATTTTAGCGAACAGATTTTTAAAATGGTACCCTCAGAATATAAGCGAAGCTATCTTAAAGATCTTATTGGCTGGTTTAACCGCAACCTTGATAAAAATATTACAGAAGAATACAAGGAAGAAATTTATGGCATCTCAGCATCTGCCTCGGATAAATACCAATACCTGGGCAACAATTACCAGCGCATTTTAAATTATCATGCAGCACACGATATTGGCCATGCCTTGCAAAACCTGGCCCTGGTTGGTTGCACCTCCTTTGGTACCTGGAACGAACGATCGGCAGACAGTACCATGATCATTGGACGTAACTTTGATTTTTATGTAGGCGATAAATTTTCAGAAGATAAGATCGTTGCATTTTTTAATCCAACGCAGGGCCATAAATTCATGACC
>JANPAP010000421.1:0-4107 GCA_031429975.1 Chitinophagaceae bacterium | reverse complement strand
CTTGTGCGTCCAGCACTTTGGTAATTATCTCGTCGAGTTTGTTTTGGGCCATGGCTTGAGATGTTAAAAAAACAATCGTCAATAATGAGATAATTCATTTCATAATGTTTTGTATTAGTTTGATTTGGAAGAGCAAAAAAGTATGTTTTTTTTAATATATAAGGTAATAGTATTTTTTGAACGGTTAATAACGAATTTAAAATTCAGATTAACCACAGTAAATAAAAAACTCCGGAAACGCTTTCCGGAGTTTTACTAAAAAAAAAATGTTTTGTTTTTATTTTTGACGGCTTTCCCATCGTTCCATTTTCTTTTCCAATACATCCAACGGCATGCAGCCATCATTTAATATTTCATCGTGAAAGGAAGCAATGTTGAACTTACTTCCCAATTGTTGCTGGTATTTATTTCTTAATTCCCAAATCTTCATGGCACCTGTTTTATAGGAAAGCGCCTGGGCCGGGATGGCCATGTAGCGTTCAATTTCGGCAGTAGCACCTTGTTCATCTATCTGTTCATTTTCCATCATAAATGCAATTGCTTTTTCTCTGCTCCAACCTTTTGTATGCAGTGCAACATCCACAACCAGCCTGATGGCTCTGTGCATTTCATCGCCCAGGTTACCCATTTTCTGATAGGGGTCGGTATACAAACCTAACTCATCTCCCAAGGATTCTGTATAAAGCGCCCAGCCCTCGCCGTAAGCGCCATACCAACTAAAGCGGCGGAAATTTGGTAAAGATTTATTTTCCTGTTGAAGAGAAATCTGGTAATGATGACCCGGTATTGCTTCATGCGAAAACAATGTTTCCATTCCGGTATAATTGAATTTTTTTGCATCCAGTATCGGTGTATAAAAAATTCCCGGCCTGCTGCCATCGGCGGTTGCCTGGTTGTATTCTGCACTGGCAGACGCTTCTCTGAAAGCTTCAGTTCTGCGGATTTCAAATTTTGTTACCGGAAATTTTCCAAATAGTTTTTTTAAATAAGGTTCTTCTTTTGCCTGTATGGCTCTAAAGCCGTTTAATACTTCCTCGGGTGTATTGTAAATATTAAATTTCTTATCGGTTAAAATATAATTAAAGAAAGATTTTAAATCGCCGGTAAAGCCAACCTTTGTTTTTATTTTTTCCATTTCAGCTTTTATACGGGCAACTTCTTTTTGTCCGGTTTCAAATATTTCATCCGGCGTATTATTGGTTGTAGTCCATTGGCGGATTAGAAATGCATATTTTGCTTTGCCATTTGTTATGCTGTCAATACCGCTGCTACTGCGGCTTTTGGGCAGGTACTCTTTTTCAAAAAAATCAGCAAGCTTTTGAAATGATGGAACTATTAAACTGTTGATAGCAGTAGTGTATGCAGCTGTAAGTCTTGATTTATCAGCAGCAGAAAAATCTGCAGGCATTTTATTTATCGGACCATAAAATAAACTCTTACTGGCATCGGTAACCAAAAATGATTTTAATTGAGGTATCACTTTTATCGATAATGCTTTTGGTAATACATAGCCTTCGGCCATTCCTTTTTTCATATTCGCAATGGCTGTGTCCGACCAATCTGCAAATCCTTTTATCCGGCCTAAAAAATCATCATAATCTTTTACGGTTTTAAATGGCTGGTTGCCTTCACCCGATCCTAATTGTGCAAAATTTAAATGAAGAGAGAAGAATTGGTTGATGGGCATCAATTCATCATGAAACTGAAAAGATTCCAATTTCATGGCCATTTCCCTATTAAAAATATCATAACTAACCTGATCGTTTTCATTTAGATTTTCTCTGTTAAATGTGTTGATACTATCTGCATACCGGGAATAGAAATTTTTAGCTTCCTGAATAAAAGGAGCACTGATGTCGTTTCTAAGAATGTTATTATACCGGTTATCCCCGTTGGCAGTAGCTTCCAGCGGATAGAGCTGCATACGGTCTTCCCAATAATTATTAAACATCCTGTTTATCGAAGTGGAAATTTCTTTTTCAGTTGGTTTGGTTTTGCAGGAATAAAGAATTGCTGTGAAACTTACAATCAGTAAAATGTATTTTTTCATATTAGTTTGGTTGATGAAAATTGAAAGGCTGCAATGTAATTATTTTAATTTTTGTTTTGCTGTTGAAAATGATAAAAGGAATTATCAGGCAGTTGATTAATTTTTTAAATGCTTCTTTATTAAGAATGAATAAAATTGCAACAGTTAAACGGCTTTTGAAATAAACTGGATCAACCCTTACCTTTGCGACTCAAAAAATAACTGCTACTGAGCATTAATAATAGTTGCCAGTTGTTTTAATAATTAATAAGTATCCAATAGGATTTAGTAGTATGAAATATATAAACGAAATCAATAAGCGAAAATCATTTGCAATTATCTCTCACCCCGATGCCGGTAAAACTACTTTAACCGAAAAGTTTTTATTATTTGGTGGTGCCATTCAAACGGCTGGTGCAGTAAAAAGCAATAAAATAAAAAAGCATGCTACTTCCGATTTTATGGAGATTGAGCGTCAAAGGGGAATTAGTGTGGCAACCAGTGTTATGACTTTTGAATACCAGGGTCATTTAATAAATCTGTTAGACACTCCGGGGCATAAAGATTTTGCAGAGGATACTTACCGGACGCTAACAGCCGTGGATAGCGTGGTTTTGGTGATTGATAGTGTAAATGGGGTAGAGGCTCAAACAAGAAGATTGATGGAAGTTATTGCCATGCGGAATACACCCGTTATTGTTTTTATAAACAAAATGGATCGGGATGGTAAGAACCGTTTTGATTTGATGGAAGAGTTAGAAAACGAATTGAAGATTCAGTTGCATCCCATGACCGTGCCTATTAACAGCGGTAAAGATTTTAAAGGCGTTTATGATTTGCATGAAAAAAGCTTGATATTATTTGCTGCCGGAACAAAAGGAAATGATGAAGATGTTGTAGAAATTAAAGATTTAAACAATGCCGTGTTGGATGCAAAGATTGGTGAAAAAGATGCAAAAATATTAAGAGACGATGTTGAATTGATAGATGGCGTTTACGGCGAATTAAATGTAGCTGATTACCTAAGTGGTGCAATTGCCCCAGTATTTTTCGGCAGTGCGGTAAATAATTTTGGTGTAAAAGAAATGCTGGACACCTTTATTAGAATTGCCCCAACTCCAAGACCCAGACATACAACTACCCGGGATATTGCTCCAGAGGAAGAAAAATTCAGCGGATTTATTTTTAAAATTCATGCCAACCTCGATCCGAAGCATCGGGATAGGATTGCATTTTTAAGAGTTTGTAGCGGTAAATTTGAAAGAAGCAAATATTACAATCATGTTCGGTTGGAAAAGGATTTTAGATTTAATAACCCCTACAGTTTTTTGGCTCGCCAAAAGGATATTATTGAGGAAGCTTTTCCTGGAGATGTGGTTGGACTTTTTGATACCGGAAACTTTAAAATTGGAGATACACTTACCGAAGGAGAGCAGTTTTATTTTACCGGAATTCCTTCATTTTCGCCTGAAATATTTAAAGAGGTGCAAAACAAAGATCCAATGAAAACCAAGCAGTTGGAGAAAGGCTTGTTGCAGTTAACGGATGAAGGTGTAGCCCAGTTATTTACTCAGTTTGGCGGTAATAAAAAAATAATTGGCTGTGTGGGTGAATTGCAATTTGAAGTAATTCAATACCGACTGTTACAGGAATATGGCGCTTCTGTTATCATGAATAGTTTACCCTTTTTTAAAGCCTGCTGGATTACCAGCAAGGATCCAAAAAAATTGGAGGATTTTATCAAATACAAACAAGCAAATATTGCAGAAGATAAAGATGGGCACTTGGTTTATTTGGCGCAAAGTGAATGGTTTTTAAACACTGAAATTCAAAACAATCCCGACATTTCGTTTCATTTTACCAGCGAAGTACACAAATAAGTTAGCAGCAATGGAATTAAAATATTTATAATAATGTTCAATATTTTTTCTCAAGATGTAGTAACGCAAAAGGGTTAATTAATTCCAGCTCCTCAATTGTTTTCTCTGAGTCTCTGCACCGCTACGGTAATATTTTTTCATCAAAATGCAGTAACGCTAAGGATTTTAATTTTCTTCCAATTATTTAATGGGTTTCTT
>JANPAP010000420.1:0-8796 GCA_031429975.1 Chitinophagaceae bacterium | reverse complement strand
CTCAAAATTTTAGGAGTAGGTTCAATAGTAGCCATTCACTGGATTACATTTTATGGAAGCGTAAAATATGGCAATGTATCAATCGCTGTTGTTTGTATTGCAGGTTCAGGTTTTTTTACCGCTTTTTTTGAGCCATTGATTTTGAAAAGGCGAATCGCAATGATAGAAGTATTTCTGGGAGCATTGGCTATTGCCGGTATCTATATCATTTTCGATTTTCATCCGCAATATAAACTTGGAATTATTTTTGGAATTATATCAGCCATTGGCAGTTCCTTATTCCCAATCTTCAACAAAAAATTAATTGCAAACCACAGTCCCGAAATACTAACATTTTATGAGCTGGGAGGCGGTTTTTTAGCCCTCGTTGCTATTCTGCCGGTATACCTTTACTTTTTTCCTGCAACGCATTATTTGCCCAATAGCAGCGATTGGATGTACTTATTAATTCTTGCCTGGTTTTGTACCATACTTTGTTTCGATTTACAGCTCAACGCTCTAAAACATATTTCGCCTTTTACCAGTAACCTTGCCTACAATCTGGAGCCGGTTTATGGCATCGTACTGGCATTTATTTTTTTTAAAGAAAACCAGTCGCTCAATATCCAGTTTTATTTTGGAGTTGGATTAATATTATTGGCAGTATCCTTACAAATGATGCGAATTTGGTTATCCAGAAAACCCAAAATGATGTTTAAAAAACAACTGTAAAACTTTACTTTTGAATAAATTCTGAAAGTATCCTTTAAAAATTATAAAATAAATTCGAAACGGTATTTAAAATCAAAATTGTTTACTTACCTTCGCCGTCCAAAAAATTAGTATATGGCTAGAGTATGTCAGGTTACAGGAAAGAGACCAATATCAGGTAATAAAGTGTCGCATTCAAATATTAAAACTAAACGCAGGTTTTTACCAAACCTTCAAACAAAGCGTTATTTTATAGCTGAAGAAGACAAATGGGTAACCTTAAAAGTATCCTCAGAAGCAATCAGAACCATCAATAAAAATGGTTTGCTTTCAGTTGTTAAACAATTAAGAGCAGCAGGAGAAAAAATTTAAAACACCCATCTTCCACATAGGCAGATATTTAAAAAATAATAACAATGGCAAAGAAAGGTAACAGGGTTCAGGTGATTTTAGAATGCACCGAACATAAAGCCAGTGGCAAGGCAGGAACTAGCCGCTACATCACTAAAAAGAATAAAAAAAATACCCCTGAAAGAATGGAGTTGAAAAAATTCAACGCCATCTTAAAAAAGGTAACTGTTCATAAAGAAATCAAGTAATTGAATTGTTTACAGGCAATTTGTAAACTAACTGCAATTATTAAATCATCCATTTTTCAAATTAATTAGTCATGGCAAAAGCAGCAAAAACAGCGATTAAAACCAAAGACCAGAAAGCAGCAGCAGACGCTAAAAACTGGACCAAAGTAATTCGTGCCGTTCGTAGTCCGAAAACAGGCGCTTATACTTTTAAAGAGTCAATCGTTCATAAAGACAAGATCAAAGATCATTTAGCTCAATAATATTCAAACTTGAGCATTGAAATATATTAAGCTGTCCTGATTGATTTCGGGACAGCTTTCTTTATTTTCGCTATATCCCTTAATAAGGATAAAATTAATTTGTTCATTTATATAATAGCCCTTTTAGGGTTTGAAAATTATGGGAATTTTCGATAAACTTTTTGGCAAAAAACAACAACAGGAAACCCTGGATCAAGGGTTACAAAAAACCCGGGAAGGCTTTTTAAGCAAAATAACAAAAGCCATTGCCGGTAAAAGTACGGTTGATGAAGAAGTGCTCGATAACCTTGAAGAAGCACTGGTTGCTGCCGACGTGGGCATTCAAACCACCGTTGAAATTATTGAACGCATTGAAAAAAGAGTAGCCCAGGATAAATATTTAAACAGCAGCGAACTCAACAAAATATTAAAGCAGGAAATAGAAGCAATTTTAGTTACTGCAGAACAGGAAAACAATTACGTTAATTACGAGTTACCCACTGGCCATAAACCGCATGTAATATTGGTTGTAGGCGTTAACGGCGTTGGTAAAACCACCACCATTGGTAAGCTTGCACATAATTTTTCTTTGGCCGGAAAATCAGTGTTACTAGGTGCTGCTGATACATTCAGAGCGGCAGCAGTTGATCAACTTACTATCTGGAGCGAACGGACAAATGTTCCCATCGTAAAAAAAGAAATGGGTAGCGATCCAGCTTCGGTTGCTTATGATACCATCATCAGCGCTGTTGCAAAAAATGTGGATGTTGTAATAATTGATACCGCTGGAAGGCTGCATAATAAATTGCATTTAATGGATGAACTCACAAAAATTAAAAGAGTAATCCAAAAAGTAATTCCCGAAGCGCCCCATGAAGTAATGTTGGTGCTGGATGGTAGTACCGGGCAAAATGCATTGGAACAAGCCAAACATTTTACAGCTTCAACCGATGTTACAGGGCTAACCATTACCAAATTGGATGGCACTGCAAAAGGCGGTGTGGTATTAGCTATTGCACATCAATTTAAAATACCGGTTAAGTTTATCGGTGTTGGCGAAAAAGCTACCGACTTGTTGGTTTTTGACAAACAACAATTTGTTGATGGCTTATTTAATTTATAAAAAACGTTTAATTTATTTGTTATGATAAAGGTTGGAGAATACAACGATTTAAGAGTGATACGCAGTGTAGATTTTGGTGTATATATGGATGATGGAGCTGAGGGTATTTTATTGCCAAAACGTTTTGTACCAACAAGTACAGCCATTGGGGATGAATTGAAAGTATTTATTTATCATGATGGCGAAGACCGGTTAATTGCCACCACCCAGCAACCCAAAGGGACCTTAGGTGAAATTGTAAAACTGAGAGCCGTAACTGTAAACCAGCAAGGCGCTTTTTTAGACAATGGATTGATGAAGGATATTTTTGTTCCCAAATCAAAACAGATTGATGAGATGAGGGAGAATGGCGAATACCTGGTGAAAATTTATCTGGATGAACAAACCGGTAGGTTAGCAGCAACAGAAAAAATTGATCCATTTTTAAGCAATGAAGAAATCACTGTGGCTGAACTTGAAGTGGTGAATTTAATTGTTTATCGCAGAACAGATATCGGTTACAAATGTGTCATCAACAATATTCACACTGGCGTTTTGCACTTCAACGAAATTTACCGCAACATTCAGGTGGGTGATAAATTTCAGGGATTTATTAAAAAAATATATCCCGAAACAATTGATAAAGAAGACCGTTTCAGAATTGATGTTGCAGCCGGAAAACCAGGCTACCAAAGGGTTGAAGACGAGACTGGAAAAATTCTCAGGTTGTTGCAGGAAAACAATGGTTACCTTCCCTATCATGACAAAAGCAGCCCCGATGACATTTATGATTTTTTTGGCATGAGCAAAAAAACATTTAAAATGACAACCGGAAATTTATTTAAACAACGAAAAATAAAATTTGAAAAAGCAGGCATCAGGTTATTAAATTAAATCAATATTATTTTTTTCTACTCCCATGTTGCCGTTTTTTGTTAACCAAATGAAAAAGGAAACAACTTAAAGCAATAAGAAATAATAGCTACATACATTGCAGTTATTATCATTACAAATATTGTGCAACTCAAAATTCAATTTCCCAGGTTACTGTTTTCAATAATATTTATTTTCGGATTACACTTTTTTTCTTCGGCACAATTAAAAATTTTGTTCGATGCAACCAAGGCTGAATCTGCCGGAAATGCCGACTGGATTATAGATGCAGATTTGCATAATCTGGATTGGAATCCCGGACCGGTTACTTGTTCATCGTCAGCATGCCACCAATCAAATGCACAACAATTTCCAACACCGGTTCAACCAGCAGTTGGTATATCAACAACAGAAACTTACTGGCAAGGTGCTTTATCATTTTGGGGCTTAGATTGTGCCTTTAAAGGCTATCAGGTTGAAACGCTGCCGGCATTAACAGGAAAAATTAGTTTTGGAGATAATACTAATACGCAGGATTTATCTAACTATAATTCATTCGTAGTTTGTGAACCCAACATCAAATTTACTGATGTAGAAAAAACTGCAATGCTGAATTTTGTCAGAAATGGTGGTGGTTTATTTATCATTTCCGACCATAACATTTCCGATAGAAACAATGATGGGTGGGACTCTCCAAATATCTGGAATGATTTTTTTCAAACTAACAGTACCGGAAACGCAAACCCCTTCGGGATGATTTTTGATCTTGCTAACTTTTCAGAAACATCCACAAATGTATCAACTAACAGTAATGCAGACACTATTTTACGGCCTGCGGCTGGTACTGGCTGGGGCAATGTTTCGAAAGTAAAATGGAGTAATGGAACCAGCATTACCATTAACCCAGTTGCCAATAGCAGCGTAGTACCGGTAATACATCAAAACACCGGCAGTGGCAATAATAAAGTAATGGTCGCAATTTCAAGATATGGAAATGGGAAGGTTGTTGCAGTTGGAGATAGCTCCCCTTTTGATGATGGCACCGGCGATACCCAGGATAATTTATTTACAGGTTATAACGGAGATGTTACGCCCAATCATCGAAACCTGATTATGAATGCAACCATTTGGTTAATGTCCAGCAATTATTCAACCTATATATTTAATGGAAATGGCAGCTGGAATGTAGCATCCAATTGGCTATACAATAAAATGCCACCTACTACCCTCTTAAGTGGAGATCAGATAATTATCGATCCTGTAGCAAATGGGCACTGCCTGTTGAATATTACCCAGCATATTGAAACTGGCGCAACGCTAACCATAGCTGCCGGAAAGGATTTAATTGTACAGGGTAATCTCAATATTCAATAGCAAATCAAAAAGCGGCATTTTTTATTTGGATGATTTCGGCTGCAATGCTCACGGCAATTTCATCAACCGATTGACTTTTTATTTGCAAACCGATCGGGGCATGAACCGCATTCAACCAAACAGCATCCGTTATATTGGCCTTAAATTCTTCAATCAATTTTTTTATTTTACTGGAGCTGCCCAACATACCTACATAGGCGAAATCCTTTCCCAGCAAAGCTTGCAACGCAATAGTATCTGTTCTGTATCCAACCGTCATTATTACAACATAACAATTTTTACCCGGCTTAATCTGGTTTGCAATTTCATTGTAATCATCTACAATAATTTTTTGATGCACAAAATCATTTTGCTTAATTGTATTTAATTCATCCCTTGTATCAATAAGGGTAATAAAAAAATCCATCCTGCTCATCAATTGTGAAAACGCCAAAGCACAATGCCCCCCACCAATAATATACAGATAATTTTTAAACCCTGTTTTTTCAACAAATAAAAAATCATTTTCTGATTCCAATTTGAATTCAAAATTTTTGTCCGGTATTGCAGTGGAAAATTCAATCCCTTTTGGAGAAAGGGAAACAGTACCATTTTCATTTTTTATCAGGGAAGAAATGATTTCTTCTATCAAAACAGCATCGGCTTTTTTTACCGTATACAAAAAAATTGTTTGCTCACCCGAGCAAATCATTCCACTTTGATTTTTATTAGAAGATTTATCGTGGATTTGTTGATGTAGAGAAATTTCGGTTTCCGGTTCTTTCAATTTTGATTTTGCCAGCTCAACAAATTTATGCTCCATAATTCCACCACCCAAGGAACCACTCATTTTTCCATCCGCATTTACGGCCATAAAAAAACCTTGCCTGCCGGGGCTGCTGCCTTTACTTTCCAACACATACAACAGCATCACTTCAATATTTTGTTGAAGGCTCTGGTAAATGAATTGCCAGGTATTTATTTTTTGTTGCATACGCTTTTTTAGAAAGCTAAAAATCAATATTTTTTTTATGATTGGTTAACTGCTTTTTTGTTAAGATGCAAATCTCTAACCGATTGCGGAAATAAATTCATCAATACTTTTTCAGGCGTCATGGGTGCATCAAATGCAGGTTTGGCAGTTGGGTTGAAATTTTTGATGGCATTTCGCAAAGCAAAAAATGCACCGATACCATACATCAAAGGTGGCTCCCCTACTGCCTTTGAACGGAATATTGCCAGATTATCTTTTTGCGTTTCTAAAAATTTTATGTCAATAATTTTTGGCACCGAATAAATATCAGGCACTTTATAAGTTGACAAAGCATTCGATCTTAATTTTCCTGCTGCATCATAAACTACCTCTTCCATAGTCATCCATCCAATGCCTTGCACCAATCCGCCTTCAATCTGTCCACGGTCAATTATTTCATTCATACTGCTGCCAAAATCATGCACCAGTTTCACGGCATCAAATTCATAAATGCCCCTGATACAATCAATCGTTACAACAGTTATGGCTGTACCGTAAACATGATAAGCAAATGGATGCCCCTTTTCTTTTGTCTTATCAAAATGAATATCCGGTGTTGAGTAATGACCATGTTCCGAAAGACTCACTCTTTTATTATAGGTAGTTAAAACTAATTTATTCCATTCCAATTCAGTTTTATTTCCAGCAGCATACACCCACTCATCTTTTATTTCAATATCGGTAACCGCCATTTTTAATTCATCAGCAGCAACCTGTTTCATCCGCTCCAGTATTGCCATACAGGCAACTTGGGTAGCCTTGCCATTTAAATCGGCAGTGGCACTTGCGGCAGATGGAGAGGTGTTTGCAATGCGATACGTATTGGTACTGTTTACTTTTATTTTTGAAGGATGAATAGAAAATGTTTGTGCAACTACCTGCAATATTTTCGTGTTTACGCCCTGCCCCATTTCAATGGCGCCAGTGCTAACTACCACGCTTCCGTCGGTGTAAACATGCACCAGGGCTCTTGCCTGGTTCATCAAAGTATTTGTAAACGAAATGCCAAAACAAATGGGCATCAGCGAAAATCCTTTTTTAAAATATTTATTTGCTGCGTTAAAATCCTCCACCTGCTTTTCAATTTCGGCCAATTGAAAATGACTCACAGCTTTATCCCAACATTCATTGGCTTCGCTCTCTACTTTTTGTCCGTATAACAATTCGTTTCCGGTTACCAGTAAATTTTTCTGTTGAATAACGGTGGCCGATACCCCAAGTTCTTCGGCAGCTTTTGTTATGGCAGCTTCAATTACAAACATTCCCTGAGGCCCGCCAAATCCACGAAAAGCGGTATTGGGAGGCAAATGTGTTCGGCAACAATATGCAGTTGCTGTTGCATTGGGAATAAAATAAGTATTGGTACAATGAAACAACGTACGCTCCATTACCGCCGGCGATAAATCGGCAGAGGCCCCTGCATTTTGATAAAATGTTACTTCGTAAGAAATGATTTTTAAATCTTTATTTAATCCAATTTTATAATCCGAAGAATAGGGATGGCGCTTACCAGTCATCCGCATATCATCCATGCGGTGCAAAGAATATTTTACGGGCTTTTTTAAAATATGTGCCGCCAATGCACAAAGGCTTGCCCATGTATTTGCCTGATCTTCTTTTCCACCAAAGCCGCCACCCAAACGGGTTACATCAATCTCTAACTGGTGCATGGCTAGGCCTGTAACCTTACTCACAGCTTTTTGAACTGCTGTTGGTCCTTGCGTAGATGAGTACACTTTTATCAATCCATTCTCTTGCGGAATGGCATAGGCGCCTTGCGTTTCTATATACAAATGTTCTTGTCCGTTTGTGTCTGCCTTACCTTCAAAAATATAATCACAATCTTTCCAGGCAGTACCACAATCGCCCATTTTAAAAGTCCGGGCTGGGATAATTAATTCGCCTTTTGCAGCCGCTTCTCTTGGATCGGTGATGATGGGCAATGGCTCAATTTCAATTTTTATTTTATGTAGTGCGGCCCTTGCATGCTCATCCGAATCTGCAACAACCAAGGCAACCGGCATGCCGCAAAAATGCACATGCTGCTCTGCAAATAATTCTTCATCAGGAATAATTCCACCAATTTGGTTGATGCCTGTGATGTCTTTATGGGTAAACACTTTTACAACACCTTCACATTTTTCGGCTTCCGAAAAATCTAAATGCAAAATTTTTCCATGAGCTACAGGCGAATCAAAACAGGCAGCATAAAGGGTTCCAGCTTGCACCGGAATATCATCCAGATAAATGGATTCTCCTCTTGTATGTGTATAGGAATCTATATTTTTCATGTTATGCAATCGTTAGGGATGGAATTTCCACGGTTGGAAATAAGGTAATAAAATGCGCTTTAATTAATTGGGAAAGCAAAAATCTTTTGTATTCCGCTGTTCCCCTTGCATCGCTGATGGGTGAAATTTCTTCCTGCACAATGCTGATCAGTTCATCAATTGTTGCAGCACTGATATTTTTTCCTGTAAGAAAGGAAGAACTTTTTGGAAGGTATGCCGGAATGGGGCCAACACCGCCGACAGCAATTCCTGCAGATCCAATGCTGTCATCCTGCATCTGAAAATGTATGGCCGTATTAACGCTGGCAATATCCAAATTGGTTCGCTTGCTTACTTTTTCAAAATTAAATTTGCTGCCAGCTGCAGGCAATTCAAAATAAATTTGCTCAATAAATTCTTCCGGTTTTTTATCCAAGGTTTTGTAGCCCTTGTATAAATTTCTTAATGCAATTTCTCTTTTGTTTTTACCATCACTAAAAACCAATTGTGCATCCAGCGCCAAAAAGAAAATGGTAAAATCGCCAATGGGCGATGCATTGATAAAGTTGCCGGCAACGGTTGCCATATTGCGGATTTGGGTAGAAGAAACCAACTTTATATACCGCTCCAGATCGGGAAAATATTTTTGAAAAAT
>JANPAP010000419.1:0-1824 GCA_031429975.1 Chitinophagaceae bacterium | reverse complement strand
CACTCTAATAAACCATATTTCAAAAAAAAATCCCTCAATTAATTGAGGGATTTTTTTTTGAAATATGGTTTATTAGAGTGATAGCTTTACTGCAATTTAACTTTTCTTAATTTTCAATATTTACTGAAAATACAGTATTTTTGTTTTACAAAATACTTCAACATGAAACTTATCATAATTGGTGCTGGTTTTGGAGGATTAAGATTGGCCCGAAAACTTAACAACCGGCCCGGGTTTGAAATTACGTTGATCGATCGATTCAATTACCACCAGTTTCAACCATTGTTTTACCAGGTGGCTACTGCCGGACTTGATGCCAGCAATATTTCATTTCCGTTGAGAAAAGTTTTTCATAAAAGTAACAATGTAAAAATAAGATTGGCTGAAGTTGAAAGAATTCAAACAATCGAAAAGAAAGTAATTACAAATATTGGCAGTTTTGATTACGATATTTTGGTAGTTGCTACCGGTGCTGATACCAACTTTTTTGGTAATGCCGATTTAAAAGCGCATGCATACCCAATGAAAAGTACGTTAGAAGCATTGCAGATCAGAAACCACCTGCTGCTCAATTTTGAGAAGGCGCTAACAACAAAAGATACAAAAGAATTAGAAGGCTTGATGACAGTGGTAGTGGTTGGTGCCGGGCCAACAGGCGTAGAATTGAGTGGTGCAATTGCAGATATGAAACGCTATCAATTACCCAAAGATTTTCCGGAACTTGATTTTGAAAAAATGAAAATTTATTTGTTGGAAGGAACCGAGAAAACACTTGCCAACATGAGCATTCAATCAAGTTATCAATCAAAAAAATATTTAGAAAAACTAGGTGTTACGGTTTTAACCAATACAATACTTACGGGTTATGACGGTCATATAATTTCATTACAAAATGGCGATACCATGCTCTCGAAACTCGTAATATGGGCAGCAGGAATTAAAGGAAATATACCCGATGGAATCCATGAGGATTTGTTAGCAAAAGGCAATCGATTAATTACAAATCGCCATTGCCTGGTAGCAGGCCAGCAATATATTTATGCGTTGGGTGATGTAGCTTATATGGAAGAACCCAATTGGCCACACGGCCATCCACAGGTTGCACCGGTTGCCATGCAGCAGGCCGATATGATAGCACATAACCTGCGTCGGATTGAAATGAAAAGCAGCCCTGATTCACTATTAGAATTTAAGTATAATGATAAAGGAAGCATGGCAACTGTAGGTCGCAATTTGGCTGTAGTAGATGTTCCAAAACCTAAGTTACATTTCAGTGGATTTTTTGCCTGGCTCATTTGGATGAGCTTGCATTTGATGCTGATACTGGGCGTTAAAAACCGGTTTTTTGTCTTCAGTAATTGGCTGTATAATTATTTTACGTACGATCAAAATTTAAGATTGATTTTTAAATCAAATTTCAATAATAAAAACAAATAGTTTAGCATCCCCAAAATTTATTCTTTCGAAAATTGTTTCAACAAAACTTTTGCCCTGCATTTAAAAGCCGCAGTTTGACGATGCAATTGTTAATCAATAATTTTATTTCGGGAATAATTTCGGGATATTGGTTTGCCAGTTTTCCTAAAATGCTTAATGAAAAAGCCTTTATACCAACTGCTGTTTCTGGCGAAGCAACAAATTCAAAACATATATTCATTACTGCTCCCTGATGCTTTAACGGGATATCAATAAACTGCAAAAGCCTTACAGTATTACGTTTTACGGCATCATGTAAGGCTTTTGCAGTTTATTGATATCCCGTTAAAGCATCAGGGAGCAGTAATGAATATATGTTTTGAATTTGTTGCTTCGCCAGAAACAGCA
>JANPAP010000418.1:0-3069 GCA_031429975.1 Chitinophagaceae bacterium | reverse complement strand
TAACCGTAATTAACCGCAACCAGCTGGAAAACAATGCCGGCCGTACACTTACGCAATTGCTGAACGAGCAGGCAGGCCTTATGATTAATGGCGCCCAAAGTGCCCCGGGAACCAATCAAACGGTTTATTTACGAGGTGCCGGCGCTGCCAATACATTGATACTGGTGGATGGTGTTCCGGCAAATGATGCTGCAGGTATTTCAACCGAATTTGATTTGAATCATTTTGCCATTGATCAAATTGAAAGAGTAGAAATTTTAAAAGGTGCACAATCAGTTTTGTATGGTTCCGATGCAGTAGCTGGCGTTATCAATATCATTACAAAAAAATATACCGGTAATAAAAAAGCAACGGTTAATGCCACAGCAGCAGGAGGTACTTATGGTACTTTTAAAAGTTCGGTTGGCGTTGCAGGTGCTGCGGATATTTTTACATACAACCTGCAATATTCAAAATTAAATACCAATGGTTTTTCGGCAGCACAGGATATCAGCGGTACAAATAATTTTGATAAGGATGGTTATATACAGGATATCATCGGACTAAATTTTTCAGCCAAAGCATCCAAAAAATTATTGTTGAAATTTAGTGGCCAATACGATCAATACAAGGCAGATGTTGATGATGGCGCTTTGATGGACGACCGGAATAATACTATCAATAATAAAAATATCAGGGCAGGAATCAATGCAGTGTATCAACTTAAAAACGGAACGGTTAGTTCCAATATAAATATCAATAACACGGTTCGTAAATTAAACGACGAAAAAAATATACCATTCGATCCTTTTGATTACGATCCATACAATGCAACCTATAAAGGCAACACAATTTTTGCCGAAGTATTTACCAATTTAAATTTGCACAAACACCTGGAATTGCTTGCCGGCGCCGATTTGCGGAATCATAAAGCAACGGTTGAATCAACCTACGGCAACTTGGGTGATGACAGTTTAAAGGCTACACAATTCAGCGGCTATGCCTCCCTGTTTGTAAAAGATTTGAGTGGTTTTAATGTAGAATTGGGCAGCCGGTTTACCCATCATTCCGTATTTGGATCATCGGTTACTTATGCGGTGAACCCTTTTTATTTTATCAATAAGCAGGTAAAAATATTTGCAAATATTGCATCCGGATTTAGATCACCATCTTTATACAATCTGTTCTCTGAGTATGGTAATAAAAAATTGAAACCAGAAAAATCAAATTCTTATGAAGCCGGTATACAGTATTTGGCAAAGGATAATAAATGGAATGTAAGGGTAACTTATTTTAACAGAAACATTCAGGATGTAATTATTTTTAAATCATTGTATGTTGCACCCTGGGGCCAATATGATAATGCAGATAAACAAAAAGACCAGGGTGTTGAGCTGGAAGCAACCCTGCGTCCAGACACAAAATGGAGCATCAGCGCCAACTATACTTATGTAAACGGAAAGGTAGAAACTTTATCGGCTGCAAGTGGCAAGGATACCAGTTTTTACAACCTGTACCGCCGTCCCAAAAACAGCTTCAATACCAGTGTTGGCTACCAGGCCAGTAAAAAATTATATGCCAGTATTGCCATTCGTTGGGTTGATAAAAGAACCGATCTGTATTTCAACAACAATACTTTCGAAACAGAAAAAAAATTGTTGAATGCCTATTACAATGTGGACCTGTATGCCGCCTACCAGGTTTTAAAATCAGTAAAAATATTTGTTGATTTTCGCAATGTAACCAACAAAGAATATTTTGATTTGTATGGTTACAATAACCGCCGGTTTAATTTTATGGCCGGAGTAACAGCAAATTTTTAAAAATTATTTTTATAAAAAACAGCTGTTGTATTTTTCAACAGCTGTTTTATTTTTGAATGATTATGGCAACGCATGAATTAAAAAATTGCAGCCGCTGCAAAAAATTATTTGAATGTAAGGCGGGCAGCATTACACAATGCCACTGCTATGAATTAAAATTAACTGCCGCCGAAACTGCTTTTTTGGAAGATCAATTTGATGATTGCCTGTGTGCAGTTTGTTTGCATTTTGTACAGCAACAGTTTCAATCCAAAACTGCAGATAAATGATTTGTTTGTTGAATTGTAAGTTCATCGTTTTTTGAAAACCTATATTTGCAAAAAAATTGGGGGAATGCATTTAGAAAACCTGGCCATAAAAGAATTACTCACTATAAGTTTTACCTTATTTGCTGTAATTGATGTGGTAGGTTCAGTCCCTATCCTCGCCACATTAAGAACCAAAATGGGAGGGGAGATCAACAGCTCTCAGGCAACCCTGGTAAGTGGCGGGTTAATGATTTTATTTTTGTTTTTGGGAGAGCAGTTATTAAATCTGTTGGGACTGGATGTAAAATCCTTTGCAGTAGCCGGCAGCATTGTAATATTTATTTTGGGGCTGGAAATGGTGTTGGGCCACGATTTTTTTAAGGCCGACAGCAATCCAAAAAGTGGCAGTGTGGTACCCATTGCGTTTCCGATTATTGCCGGAAGCGGAACCCTTACCACCATCATCAGTTTAAAAGCAGATTATGCCGACATCAATATTTTGATAGGCATTTTAGTTAACTGCATTGTTATTTACCTGGTGTTGAAATCATTGAAATGGATTGAAAAAGTGTTAGGCCCCAGTGGCATGACAGTAATCAGAAAATTTTTCGGTATCATATTATTAGCCATTGCTGTAAAAATATTCAGCAGTAATTTTACCAATATCGGAAAGTAAAAGTTTAGTACCAATTGGCCTCGTAGTACAATGGATAGTATAAGAGTTTCCGAAGCTCCAGATCCAAGTTCGATTCTTGGCGAGGCCACAAAAAAAGCAACCAATAAAATTGGTTGCTTTTTTTATTAAATTACTTTCCATTTAGGTTTTTAAATTTAAATCAATTCATTGTAGTACTACAAATTTAATAGCCGTTTTGATTTGATTTTTTAGGCTCCGGTTGATAAGTATTTAAACTAAAAACTAACCTGTCATACCGAGGCACGAGGGATCTGCTGGGCAGTGGTACAAAGGTTTATCATCAAAAGTGTTGCCTGGCAGATTCCTCGTGCCTCGGAATGAC
>JANPAP010000417.1:0-1645 GCA_031429975.1 Chitinophagaceae bacterium | reverse complement strand
AAAAAGGGAGCAGGGATTATTTTTCAGTACCCGATCCGATCTATCAATATTGTCCAGCGATTCCTTATTAGTTATCAGAACCAATGGCAATGTTGGGGTTAATGTTTTAAACCCTACAGCAAAACTAGAAGTAAACGGTGCTGTAAAAATTAGAGGCAATAATGCCCTTGAATTGGGCGCCGGTATTGCCGGAAAAGAAACCAACGCCGGAAAGATTGGCTACAATGCTTTCTCGGCAAACTCACTGGATATTGTTGGAGCAGGCAGCAACAGTACCAACCGGAAAGTGTATTTTTTTGCAGAAGGGGGTACTTATTTTAATGGGCCTGTTAATGCAGGTAATCAAATTTTGTTAAATGGAAATGCCGGAATTGCAGGACAGATACTTACCTCAAACGGAACCAATTTACCCAGTTGGGAAACGGCCGCTTTTAGCAATGATACAAGGTTTGGCGCCAGTTATTCAAACGGAACAACTGGTGGAGGTACGCTTACTTTGAGCAGTACAAAGTATAATACCAATACCACAGATATTGTAATTGGAGCAAATGGTATTACTTTTAATAAAACCGGATTGTACCATTTTAATGGTAATTATTCTGGATGGGTAAGTAGCACAAATACTGTTACTACATCACCCGAATTTTCTATTGGATTAAGTTTTTCTGGAGGTTCATCTTATAGTTTTAGTCTCCAAACTTGGAAAGTGCTGCCAACCCGAACTGCAACATTAACCTATTATGTACGAGAGCCTTTTTCGCAGGATTTTTATATTGTTGCGCCAACTACCTTACAATCTTCTTGTTTATTTTTGTATACCGGAAGCCCTGTATTTACAAGTGGATCCTTAGATATATTTGGATACCGGATTAGTGATTAAAACGGAATTGATTTAATACCAAATTTTATTTCAAAATATAGAATGACATTTTTTAAAAGTACGAAATTTTTAAAATGGCAATCCCCATAAATACCATTGAATTATATCTAGCTTCATTGCCAAAAGCCCAACAAAAAGCTTTACAAAATATCCGACAACTAATAAATAAATTAGTACCAGAGGCAGAGGAAATCATCAGTTACAATATGCCTGCTTATCGCTACCATGGCACGCTGGTTGGCTTTTGTCCTGCCGGGGTTTCCGTCGCTTGCATCTTGAATTATAAAAATGTTTGTACGGAACCCCGGCATATAAAAACGCTTTCAACTTTCTTGAGCCGCCGTTGGTGTTTTCACCAACGACCGAAGCGCAAGCCAGCATATTGGTAAATGGAAATTAGGCAGCTTTTGTTTACACGAGGTTGGATGTTATTATGCAGGAGTATTTGGTATAGCAACTTGTTTTCTTTACAACGCTTAGGCTGTTGGTCAAAAGACACAACAGCGGCGTATGCGGAATAGGTGGCTTTTTTATGGACATACCAACAACGGCATAGAACTTTTATATATTTTAACAGGACACTAATGAGACAAATTACAAAAATTATTACTTATTTTTAATTTAGTATATTTTTAAAACTAACTTATGAAGAAGATTTTACTAATTGTCAGCACAATACTTTTTTCAACCCTTGCAATTTCTCAAACCACTTACACATTTAACGGCAATGGTAACTGGAGTGATTCAGCAAACTAGCTAAACAGG
>JANPAP010000416.1:0-3643 GCA_031429975.1 Chitinophagaceae bacterium | reverse complement strand
GGTTTACCTAAATTATAATTACGTACCATCATAGCTTTTTTATCTTTTGAGTAAGCTATGTCAACCGAAAAAATAGTACCATAAGGAATCTTGAAATCCAACCCGAGGTTTGTTCTCCAAATCTGTGGCCATTTAAAATTGGGGGCAGTAACATTATAAAAACCGGTATAAGGATTGGCCTGTTGGTTACCGATCCATACAAAGGGAAAACGCCCTGTAAATAAACCGCTACCTCCCCGAAGTACTGTTGATTTATTTCCGGCAATATCCCAGTTAAATCCAACTCTTGGAGAAAACAAAGGACTCTTGGAAGGAAAACGGGTATTGTCCAATTCCTTGCCTACCCCATTGTTGATGCGATTTCCGTTTTCATCAAAGAGAATTTGGTTGTCGTTATTAGCAACTGTTGGCGAGCCCTCTTGGTAGGTTCCTTTAAATGTTCCATCGTTATTAAAATTAGGATTTTTAAATCGGGCATTCCCGTACGAAGGCATGTCTACCCTTACTCCATAAGTGAGTTTAAAATTTTTGGATGGCTTCCATTCATCCTGAGCATAAGCAGAAAATTGGGCAACGGTTAAATAATAAAATGTCCATTGGTTAGCAGCGGCCCTGTTTTTTGCATAGGCCACATCCACACTTAATGGATAGGCGCCAAATACATAAGGCCCATCAGAGCGTACATTGTTTTTAAATGTTTGCATATCCGCATCGGAAAATAAAGTAGGCCCGTAACCAGTAAGGTTAAACGAATTTGCAAATTTAAATGATTCGTAAGAAGCACCGATGGTTAATGTATGCTTGGGTAAAATAATATTAAAATTATTAGTTGCCTGAAAGGCATCTTGATTTAAAATATTATTGATAGAAAAAGGTTCATGCCCGGCTATGATGTAGCGTACTCCGTTTTTGGTAATATTTACTACTGGGAATGGGGTTGAAAATGGATCCCTGCTATCCCTGAAACTTGTATACACCAAGCGGAGTTTATTTGCATATTTACTACCAAAATTTGATTTTAACTCAGAGCCAAAGGACTGCAATTTATTATTGATACGATAACCCGAATTACGAAATTGAAGTGTAGTAAAATCGGGGCCTCTGCGGCCGATGGCACTAGGGTGAGCAGGTTTTTCCTTTGATGCTTCCAGGCCGTTATATGTAAATGATAAGCTGTTATTGTTATTGATAATCCAATCGATTTTTGCCAACCATTTGTAACTTTTTTGTTTTAGATTATAACCTTGATAATCGCCGGTTTCGTAATTAAACTTGTCTTTAAGGATCGCTCTTACCGAATCAAGATCCTGTTGCAATACCCTCGAAGTGTTGGACTGTCCGGCATTACCTGCATTTTGTGCCACAAAACTGGTAGGTGCATCTTGCCGTTGTTCTGTTTCAAAATTTATAAAATAATACAGTTTGTTTTTTTTGATAGCGCCGCCAAATGCCAACCCGGTTTGGTATTGATCTAATTTTGGAACAACAATTTTATTACCGTTTACTTTTTTACCAGTAAGTCCTTCGTTGCGATAAAAGCCATAAACAGTTCCAGTAAAATTATTGTTGCCACTTTTAGTAACTGTATTGATGCCGGCACCTGTAAAGCCCGCCTGTGTTACATCGTAAGGCGCTATGTTCACTTGTATCTGATCGATGGCATCCAGCGAAATGGGTTGCGAACTTGATTGCCCGCCGGGAGTAGGCGCATCCAAACCAAATGGATTATTGAATACTGCTCCATCTAAAGAGTAATTATTGTACTGCCCGTTTCTGCCTGCAAAAGAGGTTCCATTAAATGTTGAGGAGGCCGAAGGCGTAAGCCTGGTAAAATCATCTGCAGAACGGGAGATGGTAGGCATTTGTCTCAATTGCCGGGAACTGATGTTGGTAGAAGCGCCGGTTCGTTGGTTATCGAATAGTTTTGATTTGCCGGTTATAACCACTCCCGAAAGTGTAACAGCATTGGCTTCCAGCTTTACATCTACAGCAGTGTTTTGACCTAATTCGAGCTGAATGTTATCCTCCGATTTTTCTTGATAACCGGTGTAGCTTACGGTTACTTTATAAGGCCCGCCCACTCTTAAATTGGGCAGTACATACGTTCCGTTACTTTGGGTTACCACTGTTTTGTTGATCCCTGCATTTTCAAATGAAATTTTTACAGTAGCACCAGAAAGTGATTTGCCTTCTTTTGTACTGATGGTTCCACTTAAAGTGGCAGTGGTTACTTGTGCATTAACTTGTAAACCGATTAAACTTACCGCCAATGCAATTACTGATTGAAGCATTTTTTGGATACTCATAATAATAGTTTTTTGGTTCAATTTAAATTTACAAAAAATAAATAGGGATATATAGTAAATTCTATTTTCGATAATTGACTGTTTCTTTTTGCAATTGCAAATAAAAAAAAGCATGAACCTTTTTCGATTCATGCTTTCGTATTTATATAAGAATTCAAATTATCACCATCTTAATTCCAACACATTATTTCGCTGATCAACATCGGCCAATCGTTTACTGGGATCAATTTCTACTTTGGATAATTGTGTAAGCCTCTGTTTAAAACTGAAGGTATAGGTAGGATGTGTCCAGCGCCAGGCTTCATGCACTTCGAATGACTGATTTTTATTCTCCATTTTTTTGGAACCATACATCAGGTTTAAAGGAATTTGATGTAATGCTGTACTGCCATCTTTAAAACTAAGCTGAACATCAATTGGCATAGGCATTTTACCGATTCGTTTTAGGCGAATTTTTGATTCTCCCCCTTCTTCCCATAAACTGTCGATGGCATAGTCGATGGTTTTGGTTGTATTACACCAATACTCTTTATACCAATCCAACTGTATGCCACTAACATTTTCGGCTAGCCGCACAAAGTCGGAAGCGTTTGGATGTTTAAATGCCCATTGTTTGTAATACTCTAATAATAATTTATCTCTAACATCGGCACCAATAATATAACCCAGTTGCTCCATAAACACACAACCTTTGGAATAGGCCGCAATGCTGTATCCTACATTGGTTTCAAAATGATCGGCATGGGTTGTAAGCGGTTCTTCCCATTGGCTTTTTGCAATAAAATAATACGATTGGTAATTGCCATTATGTTCGGCGGGTAATAAGGCCGCTGTTGAATCGAGTGTTTTTATGTACGCTTTGTTTTCTGCATATTTTACTTTGCTTACTTTTTCACGATAAAATGCTTCTGTTAAATCGGAGGCAAACTCTGTAAAACCCTCATCCATCCAGCCATACAAACTTTCATTAGTGCCCAGCATCATTTGGTACCAGCTATGTGTCCATTCATGAATTACAGCACCCAAACCGGGGCCCACAATCAAGGTGGCCATCGGGTATTCCATCCCACCATCACCCCCATGTATAAACGAATATTGCGGGTAGGGATATTTTCCAAATTTACTTTCCATAAAAGGCAATAAAGTTACTGCAGCATCTGCCACAGTTTTCCAAGCTTCTTCATTCTTTACATCTCCTTCTTTATTTTTATAAATCACATGCAAGGTTGGCCCGGCATTGGGCATTTTACGAACCAAGTGTTTGTAATCCGGATCGGCCGCCCAAACAAAATCATGCACATTGTTGCCTACAAAATGCCAATTACGTTTTTCTTTTG
>JANPAP010000415.1:0-3930 GCA_031429975.1 Chitinophagaceae bacterium | reverse complement strand
AAAATGGGAGCTCCAATACCAAGAAAGCCTTCATCATTTCGGCCCCATGCCCACATTGTACCTCCGCTTTTGATACCAAACGAACAATTGGCGCCTGCGACAATTGATTTCCATTTTTGACTATTATTAAATGCCATGGGGGCAATAGCTCTTACCCCTTCACCCAAACCAAGTTGACCATTGTTGTTGGCGCCCCAGCACCAAAGGGTACTGTCTGTTTTTAAAGCAAGAGAATAATCGTAACCGGTAACTATCTTTAGCCAGTTATTATTGGTACCCACCTGTACAGGACTGGTATTATAGGGAAGTGATGGATCTCCTAAACCTACCTGTCCGTCACTATTATTGCCCCATCCCCAAAGGGTCCCATCAGTCTTAATACCCATTACAAATATGGATTTAGAACTAATAGATTTCCAATTCGCATCAACCCCAACTTGTTTTGGAACTTTGCTTGTAATTCTTGTGCCATCACCCAATTGATAATAAAAATTATCGCCCCAAGACCATAGTGTTCCATTAGTCTTAATTGCAAGTGAATGTAGTATTCCGGCACAGATATAAGCCCAATCATTTTTAGTGCCTATTTGTATGGGAACTTTACTGGTTGTATAATTACTATCTCCTAATTGCCCCTGGTGATTGGATCCCCATGCCCATAACGTTCCATCATTTTTAATTCCTAACGAATGTTCTGCACCAAGTGAAATAGAGTTCCAATCATTGCTTGTGCTTATTTGCATTGGAACGTATGTATCCAGCGAATCTCCTTTTCCAAGTTGCCCATATTTATTATATCCCCATGCCCAAAGAGTGCTGTCTGTTTTTATTGCAAACGTATGGTTCCATCCATTAAAAACTTCCCGCCAGCATTGAGCTTTAACCGGTAGTGTAATTGTAAATAAAAGCAATAATAAAAACAGCTTACCTATCTTATTTTTCTGCTTAACAATCTGCAAAATTTTTCTTAATAACATTTTTAAAAACTTGAAGTTATTTAAGTGCCGGTGGGATTTTTACTTTTGATTCTTAAATATAATATGTTTTGATGATACCCTGCAGTATTTATTGATAAAGGTTATCACTGGATACTCATTGGTTATATGCCTTCAAACTAAATTATAACCTGCGGATTTCAATTAGAAAATCACAAACAAAAATTTATAAAATTACAATGATACCCATTTTGCAAACTGCTGTTTTTTCTCTTACAAAGCCGGTAAAAATATTTCTGCAATCATACACCTGGCACTGCCGCCGCCAATCGTTTCAATGGTTTTAATTGAAAGAGGCACCGGTTCGCAATATTGCCTGATTGTATTTAATTGCTCCGGATGTAAACTGTTGAATGCGCTTTGAGATAGCGCCAAAATATTTTTATTATTGGCCGTTTTAATTTCCAACATATTTCCTGCAAAATTTTTCATTTGTTCAAAACTGATATCAATTATTTGATGCCCCGTTTTTGTAAGTGAATCCGATACCAATGCTCTTTCTTTTTTATCGGTAATACTATCCAGACAAATGGCTGCAAACTTTTCGCCAATACACATCATTACATTGCTGTGATAAATTTCCATCCCGTTTTCATCATGCGAATAAAAGGGGATGGCCTGGTATTGAAGGCTGTTGCAAACCTGCAAAAAAAGTTGCCGGTCTGATCTTGGAGATATACAGGCATAGGCCATTTTATGGTTGTGGTCAAAAATAATGCTGCCGGTTCCTTCTAAAAACCGGTTCTCTTTTTCATGATGAGAAAGATCCAGAACAGTTTTAATGTAAAAGCTTTTTTGCAGTGCATCCAGTATATCTTTTCTTCTTTCAAACTGCCGGTTGGGGGCATGCATGGGGTACAATAAAACAGTACCATCCGCATGAAAACTTACCCAGTTATTTGGAAAAACAGCATCGGGTTTTTGCGGCAATATCGTATCCTCAAAAACAAAAACAGTTACGCCCTTATCCTTCAGTGTTTTTACAAAATTGTCAAACTCAGCAAATGCTTTTTGTTGCAGCAAACCGGGCTCATCGCTGCTTTTATTTTGAAATGCATTGGATGATTCTGTCTGGCTGTTAAATCCAAAATTGGCGGGCCTTACCAGTAAAATATTTTTTGTTGTTTGCATGTTGAGTGGATAAATTAGTTGCCCTTTGCCTAGTGAAGATACGAGGCAGCGCTTATCTGTTTTCACGAACAATTTTATTGTTTCGAATTTTGGTTTGTGAAGACACAAATCGAGGCGAAGATGCAGGCTCTATTTTTCCTCAGGCAGTGCATCAAATTCGCTTCGCTTGTTTTTAAACCACTCATTCATTACTTCCGGCGATTGCATCAATTCCTGCATTGCATTCATTGCTGTAAGATGGTCGGCATCGCCCTGTTGAAACATTTCCATTCCATGTTTTTTACTCATTGTGGCCATCTCTTCAAAACTGTTGGCACTAAAAATTTTATCACATGCACCTCCCAATTGTTTACAGGTCATTGTTTTCATTTTTGTAAGTTTTATTGGTTACTATTTTTGGGTGTTGTTTGTAGTAAAAAAAATTACTCCAAGGTTGAGTCCGTAATTTATTTTTTCTTGATTTGTTTTGCAACAGTTTTTTTTGCTGCATCAATTTCTTTCATAAAAGATTTTGCATTTAATGCTGTTACAACTTTTTTACCTGTTTTAGCTTCCAACTCTTTCATAGCAACTTTGGCAACATTTCCGCCCTGCTTAGCTACTTTTTTGCTATCCTCAAAAGTATCAGGATTGGTAGCTGCAGAAATATCTTTTGTAGATGCTTCTGCAAGCATGTTAAGAATGAGTTCCGTGTTGGTCATATTATCCCGAAGGTTTTCTTTTTTCAAGCCTTTCAGGATTTTATATTCTTTGGTAGTTTTATCAGCCCATGCTTTGGTGATAATATCCGTAAGCGTTGCAAATTGAACGCCTTCTTTCAATCCTCTATGCTTCCATTCATCTGTAAGTTCTTTTCGGATTTCAATACTTTTCAGTCGTTGATTAATCCAATTTTCCGAATAACCCAGTTGCAGGTATTCTTGCAATGCCCTGTCAATAGTAAGTTCGGGGTCTTGCATTTCGTTTAATCTTTCAGCTGCAATTTTTGCCAACCAAAGTTTAAAGGGTTCGGCTTTTGGTGAAGGGATAGATTGAATCAATCTGAAAAGTTGCTCGGTATCGGCAACATCGGTTATCCGCATTTTGCCGTCTGGTGCTTGCAATTTCAAACCGTTACAATTTGTAACGGTTTCATTTCCTTCGTCCTTTAATCGTTTCTTAAGCACACGCCAATATACTTGCGGGTTTGGACTGTTTGTCAAAGCAGCAATCACATCGACTATTGCCAAATACCATTTTTCGTTTTCTGCATCCCAAATGGTTCTTACCTGCTTTTCTTCAAATATTTTTAATTCATTTTCCATAATGTGTTGTATAGATTGAGTAAAAAATTTGTTCGCCAGTTAAATACCTGTTGTAAAATTTTTCAAAGCCGGCAGCAAACTCGTCAAATTATTGTTGATTAATTTTGCTGTTGTTCTCTAAAAAAATATTTGCCAGTTTACCATTCTCTTAAAAACTGCCAACCTGTTTCCTCCAATTGTTTGTTGATTTTTATGCTTGTTCTGGCTTACTGAATTTATAATTTTCCAGTAATCAAAGATAGAATTACTAGCTGAAGTTTTATTGATTTTGCTGTTGGGGTTTCTTCGCAGCTCGGTATGTTTAGCCTTGGTTAATGTGTTCACGAACCATTTTATTCAAGGAAGAGTTTCTTTTTCCCTCGCCTCAACCTTGCGCCAAACAGGAGCTTGCAATGTGCGTTGGCTTTTTCATTTATATTGACTTCCTGCTTTTTGATGTGCTTCTTTTATTTCTTTCACTAAAGATTTCGGTTGCAAAATTTTCACTCCAAGGTCGGTGT
>JANPAP010000414.1:0-1970 GCA_031429975.1 Chitinophagaceae bacterium | reverse complement strand
GTCTCTGCGGTTAAAAAAGATATTTATGAGGCAGTCTCTTTATTTTTTTTATGTAATTAATTTGAAAATATTATTGATCTCCGCCCTTTTTATTGGTTTGCTTTTTTACCGGAGTGGTTGTTTTTTTAACAGGTGCTTTTTATTCATCAGGTTCATTATCCTCCACAATATTGTCTTTTAATTTTTCTTCAACAGTATTGCCCATGGCGTCTTTTACCGGGTTTGGCATGGGAGCCATTCCTTCCGGAGTAATTTGATGAAACACTTTTTCTACATGAACCCATTTGCCGTTTTTCCATTTAAACCCTTCATAATCTCCATCAGGAATAAAGGTCCATTTCTTTTTGGGCTCATTGGTTTCAGATTCCAGATGTTCGGCAATGATCATATTTAAATCAGCATCGTAAGCCAGCCTTGCACCGGCACTTTTTTTATATTCCATCACATAACGGCTTGTTGCAGATTTAAAACTTGTGTCTTCTTCATAACTAAAATAACGTCCCCCAAACAAAGGTGCATCATTACTAAAACTCAACACTTCAATTATTTTACGGGAACTTCTGATATTGTTTTCATCATATCCCAGCAACGTATAATAATTTTGATTGCTGCTCCGGTTTTGTAAAATCTTATAATACACCGCACCCATCCAGCCCAAGTTATTAGCAACGGTATCAACAATATTTAGGGTAACATCTGATTTATCAATCAACGGAAAAAGTTTTAAACTGCCATCTGCAGTTTTCATTTGTATGGCGCCATGCTGGCGAACCAGGTTTTCATTCACTACCATTTGCCAGGAAAAAATACGGAAGCTACTGTCGGGTGGATACAATTTTGAAATGGTTATTAAAGAATCGAACCGGAAATTAAAAGAGTGATTTGTTTTAAGCGCTTTTACAAACATCCTTGTAAACAAACTGTCGTTGCTAAACCGGATGGTTGCACTGTTTCCGTTTATCAATTTATCTGCAAAAACTTTCAGGCTGTCTTCTTTCTGTTGTAAAAATTTTTTGTCTTCATTATTTATTCGTTGTGCCTGAGCCGAAATAACTGCAAATAGTAAAATGGAAATGATAGCGGTTCTCTTCATGAAATAAATTTATAGCAATACTTTAATATAAAATTGTTTTGAGCAAAAAATAATGTAAAGATTAACGAAAAATTTATAAGGCTTTTGCAAAAGCCTGCAAGCTATCAAAAACCAAATCAATCCGGTTATCGGCTTCAGTAACGCCTGGATTTGTTGTAGTTAAAAAAACGGTTACGGCCCCAATATTTTTTCCAAATTCCATATCGCTAAAATTATTACCTACCATGATCGTTTTTGTAAAATCAATTTCAGGAAAATCCTGCTTTGCCATAAAAGCCATACCGGCATTGGGTTTTCGGTTGGGGCTGCTGCTTTCCAGATCGGGACAAAAATAAACCTTATCAATTCTGCCACCCAGCAATGCTACTTGCCGCTGCATATTTTGATGAATCATTTCAACGTTATTTTTCAGCGTAACTCCTTTACCAATTCCCCGTTGATTGGTAACTACAATTACCTGCTTAAACTTTTCTGCAAATATTTTAAATGACTCAGCGGCATCTTTATAAAATTCAAACTCATCCCATGAGTGGATATAATCATTTTCTTTTTCGTGATTGATTACGCCATCACGATCCAAAAATATTGTCCAGGTTTTGTCGATGTTTTGTAAGTTCAAATGCATAGAAAGTTAAAAGTTAAAAGGCAATGGGCAATGGGCAATAGGCAATAGACAATAGGCAATCGGCAAAAGTTAAAAAGTAGGGATTTTCAAATTACTAAATCAACAAATCTCCAAATTACCAAATCATCAAATCATCAAATCTCCAAATCTCCAAATTATCAAATCTCCAAATCTCCAAATTATCAAATCTCCAAATCTCCAAATCATCAAATCAAAAAATCTCCAAATCAAAAAATTC
Source organism: Chitinophagaceae bacterium (assembly GCA_031429975.1). GTDB lineage: Bacteria > Bacteroidota > Bacteroidia > Chitinophagales > Chitinophagaceae > Ferruginibacter. The sequence continues at coordinate 14 of JANPAP010000414.1, read as the reverse complement.
CACTTGTGCTCTTT
>JANPAP010000413.1:0-10742 GCA_031429975.1 Chitinophagaceae bacterium | reverse complement strand
GAAATTAACCGCTTGTTGGAAAAAGCAAAAAGCAAAATAAATAATTAGGCCTGAAGTTTACAGGCAGCCATTATGAGTACACTGGTAAAAAATATTGTAAGATTTATATTACTCATCCTGATGCAGTTTTATGTATTTGATAAAATACACCTGCACCAGATGGTAACCCCTTATATTTATTTTCTGTTTATCATTTGGATGCCTTTTAAATTTAACCGCACCTGGCAAATGATATTGGCTTTTGCATTAGGTTTTACATTGGATAGTTTTCGCCATAGCCCCGGCTTTCATGCAGCAGCTTGTGTTTTGATTGCGTATGTACGACCTTTTTTGATAAATATTTTGATACCACAAGAAGGCGCCGAATCCAACTACGAAGAACCTTCGGTAAGAAGTATGGGTGGATTTTTTCCCTATCTGGTTTATGCCGGATTGCTTACATTAATTCACCATAGCTGGCTTTTTTTATTAGAAGCATTAGAGTTTGGTAATTTCTGGTATTTTATTATCAAAACTTTATTGTCTACCATCATCAGTTTATTACTCATCTTTGTAACAGAGTTATTATTTTCCCGGAAACAAAAATTCAGAACAAATACTGTTTAATAAGCCGGCGATTGTAATACTTCAATGCTAGGTGCATATTGAATTACTAACAAATTTTTTATTCTAAATACCCGTTAGGGCCCTGGGGATTATGGCTGGTTACAATCAATCTCGGAAAAATGTAATTATGCTTGTTTTTGCAGGCGTATTTCTTATCATCATTATACAATTGGCCAACCTTCAATTGTTTTCTTCCAAATATAAAATTATGGCCGATGATCAAGGTAAATTCCGAAAGGTTATTTATCCCGATCGAGGTATTGTGTTCGACAGGAATAGAAAAGCGATTCTGCAAAATACTACTATTTATGATTTGATGGTGGTACCTAATAAAGTTAAGGGTGCTGATACTTTTGCATTATGTAAAATTTTAAATATTGATACAGCTTATTTCAACAGAAAAATTGTAGAACTCATAATAAAAAATGGCAGAAGCCGTCCCTCAATTTTTGATGGACTTTTAACCGATGAAAAAATGGCCATGTTAAATGAGGCCATGTACAAATTTGCCCCCGGTTTTTATTTGCAAGAGCGTCCGGTAAGAAGTTATCCTTTTGATGCAGGCGGAAATATTTTGGGTTACCTGGCCGAAGTGGATACTAATTTTTTAAAACGCCATAAAGATGAGGGATACCAAATTGGTGATTATGCCGGCAAAACCGGTATGGAACGTACTTACGAAAGGGTATTGATGGGTCAAAGAGGTATTGAATATTGGAAACGGGATAATAAAAACCGGCTTACCGAAAGGCTTGAAAAAGGATTGTATGATACTGCTGCAATCGCCGGTCAAAATGTGTATACATCCTTGGATATTGAATTACAGCAATTGGGTGAAAAACTGATGGAAAATAAATTGGGTTCCATTGTTGCCATCGATCCCCGAACCGGCGGCATTTTGGCAATGGTAACAAGCCCAACTTTTAAGCCCAAATTTTTAACAGGTGCCGACAGAAAAAAACATATTGCTGAATTGTTATTGAATCCAACATTACCCTTATTAAACAGGGCGGTAAATGCAAGTTATTCTCCGGGTTCAACCTTTAAAACTTTACAGGCATTGGTTGGTTTACACGAAGGTGTAATTACCACCAAAACCCAGTTCTCCTGCAGCGGTGCATTTTATGGATGTGGCGGCGCCAAGCCAATGCGTTGCCTGGATATTGGCACATTTGATCTGCAACACGCCATTACCGTTTCCGACAATACTTACTTTGCCAATGTTATGCAACGGGTAATTAACAATCCGATATTTCCGAATGTAGACAGCAGTTTAAAAAACTGGAACAATTACATGTATGCCTTCGGGTTAGGAAGAAAATTAGGAGTAGATGTGCCCTTCGAAAAAAAGGGAAATATTCCCACACCGGCTTATTATGATAAAGTTTATGGTAAAGGGCATTGGAATTTTTGCACTTTCCGTTCGGTTAGTATTGGCCAGGGCGAAGTGGATGTAACGCCCATGCAGGTTGCCAATGAAATGGCTTATATCGCCAATAAGGGCTGGTTTATTATTCCTCATTTGGTAGATTCGATTGAAGGGGGCGACCAGTTTGATATGCTTTCAAAATATAAAGTAAAAAATAAACCCATCGATATTCCCGACAGTATTTTTGAAGCGGTTCATAATGGGATGTTGGGTGTGGTGGACCATGGAACCGGAATGAATGCAAAAGTTGAGGGCATCGAAATTTGTGGTAAAACAGGTACGGTTGAAAACTATTACCGGGGCGTTAAACAACCCAACCACGGCTTCTTTTGCGGATTTGCCCCAAAAACTAATCCTACCATCGCCATTATGTGTGTGGTTGAAAACAGCGGCCGGTTTGGAGGTACCTATGCGGCACCCATTGTAGGTTTACTCATAGAAAAATATTTAAAAGATTCGATAACCGATAAAGCAAGGCTTGCCAGAATTGATCAATTGTCAAAATTAAATTTAATACCTCCCAGAATTTACAAAGAGCAGATCAGGCAGGATTCACTTTTTCATGCAAAAGATTCGGCTTACCTGATTGCAAAGGGGTATATAAAAATTTTGAAAGACACAACAGATATTGATGAAGAAGAAGAACAAAATTTGTTAGAAAAAATGCGGTTGGATAAATTAAAAAAAGGGCAACCTAAAAAGGATAGTGCCGAAAATAAAAACTTAATTAACAGGGATGCAATTTTATTAAACGATAAGAAAAAACCTGCAGCCAAAGACAGTATTAAAATTTAAAAAAAGCAGCAAAAAATAAATGTATCAAAATAATCCTGAGTTAGGAAAAGGAGTTGACTGGCTATTGGTAGCGTTATTCGCAATACTGGTAGCAATTGGTTTGCTGTGCATTTATTCTGTTGAATACAAAAGCACCGACGATGTAATTCAAAGTTTTTTGGGGTACAAAAAAAATTACAGCAAGCAGCTTTTTTTCTTTTTGGCATCCATCATATTGGCAACATTTATTTTGCTAACCGACAGTAAGTTTTTTACAGCAACCGCCAACCTTTCTTATCTGGTGGGTATTTTATTGGTGCTGGCCACCTTTGTAGTGGGTAAAGAAATAAAAGGCTCGAAAAGCTGGATACCACTGGGTTTTATGAATTTACAACCGGTTGAATTATGTAAGATATTTACCTCATTGGCGCTTGCAAAATTCTTGTCGATGCAAGAAACGGATTTTAAAAAACCCAAATCGCAATTGATTGCTGCGGCCATTGCTTTAAGTCCTGCGGCTTTATCTATCCTGCAAGGCGAAACCGGTTTGGCCTTGGTTTATTTTTCATTTTTAATACCCATGTACCGGGAAGGGTTGCCTGCAGGCTATTTGGTTTTTGGAGCAGCGTTGGCCGTATTACTGATTGTTTCATTATTGCTTTCCACTAAAACTTTGCTCATTGCTTTTGCTGTTATTGCGGCTTTGTTTATGTACTCAAACAAGCGACAAATCCGGCGCAATAATCAATTGCTTTTTTGGGTAGTGGGTATCTGGCTTTTTTGTTCCATGTTTGTAGGTGTTGCAGTTCCATTTACTTTTAAACATGTGTTTAAAAAATACCAGGCCGACAGGATCTTTAGTATGGTTGGGGTTGACAATCCTTTTACTGATAAAAATTCAACAGAAGTATTGAGTGCTGCAGATGAAAAAATAAAGCAACGCAAAAACGAGCAACAGAATTATAATGTTAAACAATCAAAAATTGCCATCGGCTCTGGTGGTGTTTTTGGAAAAGGATTTTTAAAAGGCACGCAAACACAGGGCGATTTTGTACCCGAGCAACATACCGATTTTATATTTACTTCTGTAGGCGAAAATTTTGGATTTGTAGGAACCATCACCTTACTCTTATTATACCTCGGGTTAATTTTAAGAATTATAAATGTTGCCGAAAGGCAACGAAGCACATTTAGCCGGGTATATGCCTATTCGGTAGCCAGTATTTTGTTTTTTCATGTGGCTGTAAATATTTGCGTAACCGTAGGCCTGGCACCGGTAATTGGAATTACATTGCCTTTGCTGAGTTATGGTGGATCATCTCTTTTAACCTTTACGATTTTGATTTTTATTTTGATAAAACTGGATGCCGACCGGCAAATGGTTTTACGTTAATGCATCAAAAAAATTGCTTTTAAAACAGCATCATCTACCAAAAAAATAATGAAGATTATTCCATTAAGTGAAGGCAGTTTTACCATTGATAAAACAAAAGTATTTGTACCGTTTCAGGTTGGGGTTGATGATTTGCAACAAAGGCCCGTAGGGAGTTTGCTGGTAGAAATTCAACCCTTTTGTATCATTACACAAAACGATATTATTATTATTGATACCGGTTTGGGATTTAGTAATGCATCCAGCACTTTGCAAATTCATGAAAATTTAATGCAGCATGGCATCAATCCAATGGAAGTAACAAAAGTATTGATGAGCCATTTACATAAAGATCATTCGGGTGGTATTTGTAAAACAGATCCACAACTTCGGCAACAATTTTTTAGTTTTCCCAACGCTCATTATTATGTAAATAAGCAAGAGTTTTTGTTTGCAAATGAAAAGGGAAACCTCTCGTACACGCCTGCTGATTTCGCCCTATTAGCCGATTCCGACAAAGTAGTGTTTACCGAAAATAATGGTAACATTGATAATTATATCCGTTACGAACTTACCGGAGCACACAGCCCTTTTCACCAGGTTTTTTGGATTGAGGAAGATGGACAAATAATTTTTTTTGGAGGAGATGTTGCACCCCAATTGCAACAAATGAAAAGCAAGTTTATTGCTAAGTATGATTTTGATGGAAAAAAAGCGATGGCGTTTCGCCAGCAATGGTGGCAGCAAGGGCAAGAAAAGCATTGGACATTTTTGTTTTACCACGATATAAAAACGCCCATTTATACTGCTTAAAAATGGGTAAAAAAATGAGGCTGTTTCATAAGCCCAAAAAATAGCCGCAGAGAAAGAGACGCAGAATTTACAGGTTGAATAAACTTTATTTCTTTGCGCCTTTGCGTCTCAGCGGTTAAAAAGACAGTTTTGAAACAGCCTCTTTTTTACTGTTGAATTAATTATTGCGGAGTTGTTGTCGGTTCTGTCGCATGGGTTTTAATTTTTGCTGCCGGTTCATAGCTTTAATAAGTAATTGCCTGAAATTCCCTTCGGCGCCATACATGCGGTTCATCCGCTGATCGCCCAATACTTTCGAGAATTGGTCCTTGTATCTTTTTCTTAAATTCAAAACCTTTTCATCCCGGTCCAAAACATTTTCATTGTCTTTTACGGCCGACCTTAGTTCATGTGTATACTGGTTGTAAACGGGCCAAAATTTTTGTGCTTCATCGGGCGTTAAATTTAATTCCTTGCTGATAAAAGCAACTTTAAGTGCTTCAATATCCTGTTGTCTTTTTTCTGGCAAATCGGGTTGTGCATCCTGTGCATTTGCAAATCCTGCAATGCAAACAAAGGAGAGTATCAGGTATATTTTTTTCATTTTATTAAAATTAATTGGTGGTATTTTTTATTTCTACTTCGCTTAAAAAATTGTCAAGTGTTTTGTCATTAATTAAATATTCTTCCATGTTGGGTAAATATTTTTCATCCAGGTTGTTTGATAAACTTGCCACATCATTGTAGTTGCCGTTTTTAATTAAATACTGAGCAATATCTTCTCCCGATAAATTTTCCAGCGTATTATCAAACCTGCTGTTATCCATGTTTTTACCATTTATAATGCTGGGGTCTAATTGTATTGTTGCCGCAATTTCGGTTGCTGCAACTTTGGGTTGATTGCTGTATTTGTAAATGCCTAAAGCAACAGCGCCGGTAATCATTGCGGCCGCTGCATATTTAATTAAAAGCCTGCTTTTGGACAGTGAAAAAACAGGAGTTGCTTTTTTATCAGAAACTTTTTTTAAGATTGCTGCCGGCAGGGTTTCAAAATAATTTTCCGGTATTTCAAATAAATTATTTTTACTGAAAGTTGATAAAACTGATGACAGTTCTTTCGTTTCAAATTCGGTACCCGATTTTAACTTACCTAAAATATTGTTGGCTAAATTGTCAAAATAATTTTCTGGTATATTGTTTAAAACTGACGTTGATAATGGCTTTAAAATTGGATTTTCTTCAGCAATACAAATTAAAACGGTATCGGAAATAGTTTCAAAATATCCAGCAGGAACTGTAAATATATTTACCTTTTTAAAGCTTGCCAGTAAGGGGCTGATGCTGTTTAATTCGTTTAATATTTCATTACTATTTTCCATAACACACAATTCTGACTGTTTTGTTGCTCTAAAGTTTAACGGTTAAGTATATAGTTTTCTATTTTTTTAACGGCATGATGATAGCTGGCTTTTAGGGCACCTTCGCTGGTATCAAGTACCCTGCTCATTTTTTCATAAGGCATTTCATCGTAGTAACGCAGGTTAAAAACAAGTCGCTGTTTTTCGGGTAATTCCTGCATGGCCAGTTGTAATTTCCATTCAGCTTTATTAATATCAAAGTTTTTTTCGGCTTTTAATTTTTCACTTAAACCATTTTCAACATCGCTTAACGAAATAGATGCCTTTCTTTTTTGTTGCTCCAAAAAACTCAGGCATTCGTTAGTTGCAATCCGGTACATCCAGGTATATAGTTGGCTGTCTTCTCTAAAATTCTCCAGGCCCTTCCATACTTTTATAAACATGTTTTGCAACACATCATTAGCATCTTCGTGATGCACCACCATGCGGCGGATATGCCAATATAATTTTTGCTGATATTTTTTTATGATAGCAGTAAATCCCTTTTCCTTACTTGCCGCAATATTAAATTGATGCAAAAGGGTTTTATCATCTAAGTGTTGTTCGGCCATAAGTATTAAGCTAGGGTAAAAATAACGATTGTGTTATTGGATGGTATTTTTTTGAAAAGGTTTAATTGTATATAGCATTGTATTTAATTATAAATTTACTTAATAATTTTCAGCTGCTGTATTACAGTTTTATAAACAAAATGAAATATGAAAAATGCCATTCAATTATTTTTTTTCTTAAGTATCCTTTCTGGAGTTTCACAAAATGTCAATGCACAAATAAGTCCGGCATTATATCAATCAGATCAATATTCAATTTTTGCTGATCGTGTTATTCAGGAAAATAAATATGAGGCCAAAGCAATTTCTTCAACCGAAATTATTTCAAATTATAAAAGTCCCAGTAACCAGTTTCAAAGCACTCAAATTGCTTTTAAATTCAGCATCAATGGCAAGGATAATGAAATGGCCCCAGGGGTAGATCATCACATAAATATTGTAAATGGAATTGTATCTACACCTGTAATAAAATTTGGAGAACCCTTAAAAGATAATACTGCCGAAACAAATACTTTTTTGTTGCCCGACACCCGGTTCAATATTAAAGTGGATATGAATGCTGTGTTGGATGCTTTTAAAACCAAGGGATATTTTACAACTTTTAAAGGCGATAAAATTTACAAAGAAGATTTTAAAGGCTTGTTTGTTGCAGGCAATACATTGCCCATGATTTGGGACTTTGATAACCTTCATACCAAGGAAGGATTGGAATTAAAAGATGCAGATGGCGATGGCATTTATGAAACAACCCTGATTATAAATGCTCAAAAAGATGAAAAGCAAACCGCTGCTCAATGGAAATTGACAAAAGATATTTCCGCATTTCCAACATATACATCTCCCTACCTGATTACGGATGCATTGTATAATATGAGTACTGAAGAAATGATAAAAGCGGTGGAGCCTGACAGTACATTTCGTACAGGAAAAGAATGGGCAGGGGTATGGACCAGAGATATCAGTTACAGCATTATTTTGTCGATGGCTTATTTGCAACCAGCGGTTGCAATGAATAGTTTGATGCGGAAAGTAAATAGCAAGAAAAAAATTATTCAGGATACGGGTACTGGCGGGGCTTATCCTTGCTCAACCGACCGGATGGTGTGGGCGGTAGCAGCCTGGGAAATTTACAAAGCAACCGGCGACAAAGACTGGTTACAGCAAGCATTTGTCATCATAAAAAATTCGGTAAATGATGACATGTTGAATGCGTATGATAAACTAACAGGGATGGTTAGGGGGGAATCTTCTTTTTTAGATTGGAGGGAACAAACGTATCCTAAATGGATGCAGCCAGCAGATATTTTCGAATCTGAAAATCTGGCTACCAATGCAGTGCACTTTCAGGCAAATATGGTTTTAGTACAGATGGCTAAAATCTTGAAACAGCCAGTTGTTGCTGTAAAATATGCTGCCAATGCACAAAAAATCAAACTGGGAGTTAACCGTTATTTATGGCTGCAGGATAAAGGGTATTATGCCCAGTATTTGTATGGCAGAAATTTCAAATCGGTCTCACCAAGATCGGAAGTACTTGGTGAAGCCTTATGTGTTCTCTTCAATATTGCGGATAAAAAAACGGCTGCAATTGTTGTTGCCAAAACACCTGTTACGGCGTTTGGTATTTCCTGTATTTATCCGCAAATACCCAACATACCACCTTACCATAACAATGCAGTATGGCCATTTGTACAATCATACTGGGCAATGGCTTCAGCAAAAGCTGGTAACGAAAAATCGGTGATGGAATCTTTGTGCGCCATCTGGCGGCCTGCGGCTTTATTTTTAACCAACAAAGAAAATTTTGTTGCCGATAATGGTGATTTTGCCGGAACGGTAATTAATTCCAGCAACATGTTATGGAGTTTATCGGGCAGCCTTGCAATGATGCATAAAGTGATTTTTGGTATCGAATTTATGGAAGACAAATTGAGTTTCCATCCCTTTGTACCAGCTGCATTAAAAGGCGCCCGGTCGCTTACAAATTTTAAATATCGAAACGCAGTTTTAGATATTCAGATGGAAGGATTTGGAAATACTATTAAATCATTTTTGTTGGATGGTAAGTTGCAACAGGTACCCGAAATACCAACCGGTTTAAAAGGGAAACATTTTATAAAAATTGAGTTAGCAAATATGTTTTTGGATGATGGCAAAATAAATAAACAGCACAATTATACTGCACCGGCTACGCCACTAATCAGCAACAAAGGCAATACAATTTCTTGGCAGAAAATTGAAGGCGTTAAAAATTTCAAGCTGTTTAAAAATGGCAAATATATTTTAACAACTTTCGAAAATAACTCCAATTGTACAAATGAAATGCCTGCCGAATATCAACTGATAGCTGTTGATGGCAATGGCGTGGAGTCCTTTGCCAGTGAGCCTTTGCTTATTGAAGGAAAAAGCAAAACAAAGTTTTATGAAATGGAACGGTTTGCTGCAAAATCAAATTTAAATTACAAAGGAGCAATCGGTGATTTTGTAGAAATATCTCATACAATAAATAAACAAATCAATATTCCTATTGAGATAAAAGAGCCGGGGCTTTATGCAATTAATTTCAGGTATGCCAATGGAAACGGCCCGGTAAATACCGAAAATAAATGCGCCATCCGAACCATTTTGGTTGACAAAAAATTTGCAGGCACCGTTGTTTTTCCGCAGAGAGGAAAAGAAGAATGGAGTAACTGGGGTTTTAGTAATGCAATTCAAATGCCCTTGCAAACAGGCAAACATACCATCACTATTTCATTCACTGCTGCAAATGAAAATATGAATGGCTTGATTAATCAAGCCATGTTGGATCAACTACAAATTGTACAAATAAAATAATTTGAATCAGGCATTTTTTCTGGCCATTACCTTTTCGGCTGCTGCAACTATATTGGGCGTATCCAAACCGTATTTAGTAAGCAGTTCAGATGGTTTGCCACTTTCACCAAATGTATCGTTGGTGCCAACATATTCAATTGGAACAGGAAAAAATTTTGCAGCAACCTGGGCAATACTATCACCAAGGCCACCAATAATATTATGCTCTTCGCAGGTTACAACACAGTTGGTTTTTTTAATTGATTCCAATACTGCATCGGTATCCAGCGGTTTGATGGTGTGAATGTTGATCACTTCAACACTAAAGCCTTTTTCTTCTAAAATCCTGCCGGCTTCAATGGCTTTCCATACAAGATGACCGCAGGCAAAAATGCTCACATCAGTTCCGTTGGATAATTTTTGAGCTTTGCCAATTACAAAATCTGCTTCGATGGTAAAGATGGGCCAAACAGGGCGGCCAAAACGCAGGTATACGGGACCGTGATACTCAGCAATTGCTTTAGTGGCTGCTTTCGTTTGGTTATAATCTGCAGGCACAATCACCGTCATGCCCGGTAACATTTTCATCAAACCTATATCTTCTAAAATCTGGTGGGTTGCACCATCTTCGCCTAAAGTAAGGCCGGCATGCGATGCACAAATTTTTACATTCTTATCGCTGTATGCAACCGACTGTCGGATTTGGTCGTACACCCGGCCGGTAGAAAAATTTGCAAAAGTAGTAGTGTAGGGAATTTTACCGCCAATGGTTAAACCAGCGGCTACACCAATCATATTGGCTTCTGCAATTCCACACTGTATAAATCTTTCTGGAAATTCTTTTATAAAGGCATTCAACTTCATGGAGCCCAGCAAATCTGCAGTAAGAGCGATGATGTTTATGATCCCGAGTACCCTTCCTGGGGGTACCGTCATTCAAACAGAGTTGGCCAATACGCCCCAGAAACGCGCGGAGGGATTGATGT
>JANPAP010000412.1:0-4701 GCA_031429975.1 Chitinophagaceae bacterium | reverse complement strand
GATTTCCGCAAATGACCAGGGCAGGCAAAAAAATAATCTTTGCCTGGACAGATATTAAAAGCAAAACGATAAAACTGGCAGCTATTGAACTTTAAGAAACAGTTTTTTGGGATTCTAATATGAAGAAAGACAAAATTGTATAAATCTTAACCATAATTGTATAATATACTAAAAACCGTCCAGCGTATCTTTGCGAATATATATGGTGGGGCATTATAAAAAAAAATGAACAGAAATATATCCATACAACTAAAAGCAGGTTTTCTGGTACTGGTATTCGCATTGAATACGGTAGTGGGTTTTGCCTGTGCGGTAGGTTTGGATATGGGTTTCAACAGTGCCCATCAAGAAGAATCAGCTGTGGAAGTATCTTCACATGTTCATGCCGATGGAAAAAAACATGCCCATCATCAAGAGGCCAAAAAGAATAAGCACGAAGACTCTAAAAAAGACGATTGCTGCAATGATGGCGTTATTAAGTTTCAGAATTTAGATAAAAATCTTACGCAATATGGTAAGATAACAATTGCCGGCGGTGAATATGCAGGTATACTTAATAACCACTTCGGCTTAAATACTTTAAAAGTATCTAAAACAATTTCACCCAAACAAATAGACCGGAATTTCCATCCTCCTCCCCATGATATCCGCATAGCGATACGCAGTTTCCAAATTTGATTTAATGTATAGAATGTTATGCATGGCTTGCCATGCCTGTAATTATTTTATTTATACATTAATAATATAAAAGAATGAAAAAAATATTTTTATCAATTGTAATTATTGCGTCCGCATTTTTACAACAAGGCTTTGCACAGGAGAGCAAGGCAGATCAAACCAGTCCCTTACTCACTTCCTACTATAATTTAAAAGATGCTTTGGTAAAAAGCAATGCAGCTACAGCTTCTGTAAGCGCATCTGAATTTGTAAAAGCATTGAGTGAAATTGCCGGGGAAAAACTAAAAGTAGAAGACCGGAATTCATTACTGGCCGATGCTGAAGCCATTTCTAAATCCAAAGACCTGAAAGTACAAAGGGAAAAATTTGCAACCCTTTCGGTCAATATGTTTGAGCTGGCAAAAACGGTAAAGCTTTCTGCCGATCCGGTTTATCAGCAATATTGTCCTATGAAAAAAGCTTACTGGTTAAGTAATGAGTCGGCAATCAAAAATCCTTATTACGGCAGCCAAATGCTAACCTGTGGCAAGGTTACAGAAACAATCAAACAAAATTAATCATCAATTTAAAATTACAAATATGAAAAGTATAATAATAGGCCTGGCAATTGCAACAGTAAGTTTTACTGCCTGCAACAGCAACGATCAAAAATCTGCCAATGACCATGTTGGTATGCATACAGATTCCACAACTATGCATCAGCATACTGACACAACAAGTGCAACAGCAAATGCCGGCGTTTCAATAAAAGAAATTCTAACCGGTTATCTGCAATTAAAAAATGCCTTAACCACCGACAACAGCAAGGGCGCTGCGGCTGCAGGAACAGCACTGGAAGCCACATTTAAAAACTATGATAAAACAGTTTTATCTGCGGAGCAGAAAAAATTGTTTGAAGATATTGAAGCAGATGCAAGGGAACATGCTGAACATATCGGTGCAAATGCCGGAAACCTGGCTCATCAACGAGTGCATTTTGAGATGCTGAGTAAAGACATGGTAGATTTGTTGAAAGCTTTTGGTAGTAGCGGACAAACTGTGTATAAAGATTTTTGCCCTATGTACAATGATAACAAAGGCGCTTTCTGGATCAGTGAAACAAAGGACATTAAAAACCCTTATTTAGGAAAGGCAATGCCCACATGTGGTACTATGAAAGAAGAAATTAAATGAAGCCGGTAAAGAAAACATTATTGCTGCTGTTTATTGCATTTGTTGCCATTCAGTTTATTCAACCTGACCGTAATGAATCTGGCAGGGATTTGGAAACTGATATTTCAAGAATGGGAATCTTGCCGGGCAGCATTGGCCTTATTTTAAAAAATGCCTGTTACGACTGTCACAGCAATAACACCGTTTATCCCTGGTACATGAACATACAACCCATGGGATGGATGATGGCAAAACATATTAAAGAAGGCAAAGCAGAGCTTAATTTCAGTGAGTTTGGAAGCTACTCTTCCCGAAGGCAAACAAGTAAGTTTACTGGTATTGCAAACAGTATTAAGAATGATATTATGCCAATAGCTTCTTATACCTGGATGCATAAAAATGCGAGGCTATCTGATGATGAAAAAATAATGATCATCAATTGGGCACAACAGGCAAAAGAAAGTCTTTCGGAAAAAAATTAAAGTACATGTTGGAAACCATTAAAAAAATATTGATTAAAATTTTCAAGGCGATTTTTGTAAGAAAAAAAAGTTGCTGCAAATAAAAATACGGAGATGAAAAAATAGTACTGATAGTGATTGGTTTAATAGTGTACAGTTTTGCATTTACTCAGGAAATGCCGGGCATGGATATGCAGAAAAAAGAGACCAAAACGGTGCAGCCCGTTACTTATACCTGTGTAATGCATCCCGAAATTCATGCAGCCAAACCGGGCAATTGCCCCAAGTGTGGTATGGTTTTGATAAAGGAAAAACCGAAAGTGGCAACAAAGCCTGCTGCAAAAAAAGCAGTTGACATGAGGATAACCATGGATACCACAAATCCAAAGGCAATAGATAAGATGAAAATGCAAAAAGATTCATCTATCGATAAATCAATGGACATGGGCAATATGAATATGCATAATATGCCCGCTGCAAATCCAGGAGTTTTCCCTCAAAAAACAATCATAAAAAAAACCGCCCAGAACAGTACGGTACGATCTGTATATAAAGGATACGATGGTTAATTTTACCGGCAAAACCAAACGGCGGTGCATCAACCTATTTCTGGCTTACTTATGCTGGCGGTAAAATAACCGTTGTAGCAAATGATGGTAATGATGTGGAGCCTGTTGAAGTAGACAGGCTGATCATTGGGGTGTCTGAAACATACGATGTGATTGTAACTGTACCTGAAAACATGAGTTACGAATTTTTGGTAACTGTCGAAGATCGTACCAAATCAGCATCACTGTGGCTGGGCAGCGGTATGAAAATGCCTGCTGTAAAATTACCCAAGCTAAAATATTTTGCCGGTATGAAAATGATGAACGATATGATGGACATGAATGGTAATATGATGCCGATGGGAATGCAGATGAGTAACCAGACCATGGATATGATTACTGTGATGTATCCGGTGGCCTCCCCTAACCCCTCCGATGGTGGGGTACAGAAAAACCACAATTTGGAAATGGCGCCCTCTCCGAAGGTGAGGGCGGGAGGTGAGGTTGATATTGTTACCCTAAATTATGGAATGCTAAGATCTCCCGTAAGAACAACGCTTCCAGAACCCCCTTCGGGGGCAGGGGGGCTTGAAGATTTTAAGATTTGAACTTACCGGAAATATGAACCGCTATGTATGAACACTCGATAATAAAACCATATCCGAAAGCGACCGCATCTTAATTAAGAAAGGGGAGAATGTAAGAATCGTTTTATACAATAATTCCATGATGCGCCACCCCATGCACTTAAACGGGCACTACTTCAGGGTATTGAACAGACAGGGAGAATATGCACCTTTAAAAAATGTGCTGGATATGATGCCGATGGAAACCGATACTATTGAATTTGCCGCAAATGCAAGCGGCGACTGGTTTTTTAATTGTCATATACTGTACCACATGATGAGCGGAATGGGCAGGGTTTTTAGTTACGAAAATTCGCCTGTCAATCCCGAAATTCCGGATCCGAAACTGGCCAGGCGTAAATTAAATGCTGACGACAGGATGCCACATTTTATGGCGAATGTCAGTTTGCAATCTAATGGCAGTGATGGAGAAGCAATGTTTGCCCAGACCCGTTGGAAGCTCAGCACAATTTGGAATTTAGGTTATCATGATATTCATGGCTACGAAAGTGAAACGATGATTGGAAGATATCTTGGAAGAAATCAATGGCTGTATCCGTACATCGGTTTTGATTATCACTATAAAATTGAAGGCGGCACAAAAAATATATTTGGCAACGAAGACAAAAATTGGTTCGGTCAAAAAAGTAATAAACTTAACTGCAAAACTGTGGTAGCAGGTATAGCGTACACTTTGCCGATGTTATTTATTGCCGATGCCAGAGTAGATGGTAATGGAAAATTTCGTTTTGAATTATGCAGGGAGGGTATACCCATTACAAGCCGCCTGCGGTTTAATATGATGATTAATACCGACAAGGAATATATGGCGGGATTCAGGTAAATCGTTACAAAATATTTTTCTTTATCCACACATTACGATAGTGATATGGGACTGGGGGCAGGTATTGCAATTACTTATTAATTAAAAAATTGGTATTGTAACATCATTCAGAAGTACAAAAAAAAATCTGCAATAGATCATCATAAAATAGATCATGGTTACATGCAACATGTAGCCAATCCATCAATGAGGCATTGGATAAAATGAAATCGGTTTTCGGTGCATCAAATGAATTGGAATTATTGGTACAGCTGAATTCCAGAGTGAAAATATTGTTGCCATTAATGCCAGTTTGTTATCTCTAAAAAAATAAAAACTGAAATAAAAAAAGGGTTTAACTTGTTTGTAATAATTTTAATAATTATTTGAACTGAGTTTAATTCTATTAAAAT
>JANPAP010000411.1:0-1661 GCA_031429975.1 Chitinophagaceae bacterium | reverse complement strand
ATAAAAAAACCTGTATTAACTTAAAAAATATTGCAATCACAGGTATTAAAAATTTACAATAAATAGAAATATTGCAAATTTAGTAAACTATTATCCACAGATATCTATATGATTATCAACTATTAAAAGCTATTTAAACATTTTCATAACATTATCAGGCAAATCTGGCATAGTTTTCTAACCGTATGTAACAGCAATCAATTTATTTCTTTACCAAAAACAATAACAATGAAAAAATTATTCACCATTGCAACAGTAGCCATTATTATGGTTTCATGCAAAAGCAAATCAGCAAATGAAACAAATGTACTGTCGGCTTCAGATTCCACTTCTTACAAAGAGTTTGTAAAATGGAAAGAAGATAAAGCCGCTGAAAAAGCAAAACCGGTAGTAACACATCACATACATAGTACATCAAACAACACTACTGCAAATAACACTACTGCAAACAGCACTGCTACCACTCAGCCTGCAGAAAAAAAGGGCTGGAGTAAATCAGCAAAAGGAGCCGTAATAGGCGCCGGTGCTGGTGCTGCAGCAGGTGCCATTATTAATAAAAATGACAGGGTAAAGGGTGCAGTAATTGGTGGAGTTTTAGGTGCAGGTGCAGGTTATGGTATTGGAAAGGTCATTGAAAAAAAGGACCAAAAACATTAATTATAAAATTTCAATTTTAGCAACCATGCCTACAGGTATTGGTTGCTTTTTTTAAAGCCCTGCTAAAATGAACAATATTGATATTTTATTAGTTTCAATAGTAATTATAGGCATGACCGCAGGATATGCTGTAGGTTTTATTACTTCTATTTTTGGCTTAATAAAATGGAGCTGCATTTTTTTATCAGCATATTTTGGGTATGAGGTTGCTGCCGGGTTAATAGGCAACAACTTTCGTATAGAGCAACAATGGTTAAAGCCAGTTGGATTTCTTTTAATTTTTATATTGAGTTTACTTTTTATTAGCCCTATAACTAATTGGAGCAATAACCGGTTACAGCATCGATTTACTATCAACTTCTATTTCCGGCTTGCGGGTATCTTACCAGGTTTAGTGGCTGGTATTATTGCTGCATGGTTAACGGTTCAATTATTGGCATTATCCAGTTGGCAAAATTTAGTAACCCAAAATAATAGCAGTGTGTTTGCTGCTGCATTACAAAATATTTATCAGCCGGATATAACCCTTATTGAAGGCAACACATTAACCCTGTCGGCTGTAAAAGGTGTTGCTTCATCGCCAACAAACCCAAACGAAAAACATGCAGGATTTGTTTGTGAACATTATCAAGAAAGACCCGATTTGGAGGCACAGTTGCTTGTTTTGGTAAACAAAGAAAGAAGCATTCGCAACCTGCCAATGTTGGTAAATAATGCTAGCCTGCAACTGGCAGCTGTTAAACATGCTAGCGACATGTACAACCGGGGCTATTTTTCGCACAATACTCCAGAAGGTGCCTCGCCTTTTGACAGAATGAAAAAAAGAAATATCAGTTATTTATTTGCCGGAGAAAATCTGGCACATTCATATAATGTAGCTGATGCACATACCGGGCTCATGAATTCGCCTGGCCACAGAGCTAATATTCTCAGTAAAGATTACAGAAAAGCCGGAATAAGTATTTTAGATGGAGGCAAAGCTGGTTTAATGCTGGTGCAGGAAT
>JANPAP010000410.1:0-2000 GCA_031429975.1 Chitinophagaceae bacterium | reverse complement strand
CAGTGGAAGGAGTGATCAATGGCATCTTCTTTAACCAGGGCCATGTTTGTTGTGCCGGTTCAAGATTGTATGTTCAGGAATCGGTTTATAAAATCGTTGTACAAAAATTGAAGGATAGAATGGAATCACTTATACTGGGTGACCCAATGGATAAGAACACAGATGTGGGTGCCATCAACTCCAAACAACAGTTGGAGGTGATTAATAAATATTTAAGTATTGGACAAAAAGAAGGTGCCGAAATGTTCCAGACATCCTGCGCCATGCCTAAAAAAGGATTCTTTTGCAGGCCAACCATTTTCACCAATGTTGCACAAAGCAATAGAATTTCGCAGGAAGAAATTTTTGGGCCGGTGTTAACCATCCAGAGTTTTAGAACCGATGATGAAGTGATTGAAAAAGCAAACAATTCGCCATTCGGTTTATCGGCTGGTGTTTGGACAGATAAGGGTTCTAAAATATTTAACATGACTACCAAATTAAGAGCTGGCGTGGTTTGGGCTAATACCTACAATAAATTTGATCCCACATCACCTTTCGGCGGATACAAAGAAAGTGGCTATGGTCGTGAAGGTGGCTTACATGGATTGGCGCCTTATTTGAATTTGGTTTAAAGTTTAAGAATTAAGTTTAAGGTTTAAAGTAATTAAAATGGCTACCATTAAATCTTTTGAAGACATTGAAAGCTGGAAAAAAGCCAGGGAGGTTTGTAAAATTTTGGACCAAATTATTGACAATGGAAAGTTTAAAAATAGTTTTAAACTAATCAACCAAATTGAAGGATCATCTGGCTCGGTAATGGATAATATTGCGGAAGGATTTGAAAGAGGCACAAGGGCTGAGTTCATTGTATTTTTAGGATATGCAAAAGCATCTTGTGGAGAATGAAGATCACAATTGTACAGAGCCTTTGACAAAAATTATTAAACCGAAAACGAATTTGAAGAATTGAAATCAGCAGCTTTACAAATAAGCGGATTAATACAAAATTTTATTAGTTATTTACAAAATAGTGAAGTGGCAGGAATTAGAAAAAAAGGTGCTTCAAACCTTAAACATTAAACCTAAAACTTTAAACAAAAAATTTTATGGCAAAGACAATTATAAAAAAAACAACTACAAAAACCAACGATAACGAAAACGGCATCGGGGCAAAAGCGGATACAATAGAAAAACGTTTGGAAGTTTTGAAAACCTACAAAATTTATGTCGGCGGGCAATTTCCCCGTACTGAATCAGGAAGATATTATACCGCTGTAAACGACAAAGGCGACAAACTTGCTAACATGTGCCTCAGTTCAAGAAAAGATTTCAGGGATGCTGAAGGCAAGGCCCGTGGCGCTTTTGGCGGATGGAGCGGCAGAGCTGCATTTAACCGTGGACAAATTCTTTACCGTATTGCAGAAATGCTGGAAGGAAGAAAAGCACAGTTTATTGATGAATTAATAAAACAAGACAGCACTGCTGCACAGGCTGAAAAAGAAGTGAATCTGGCCATCGACCGTTTTATTTATTACAGTGGCTGGTGCGATAAATTTCAACAGGTGTACAGTTCTGTTAACCCCGTTGCATCCTCTCATTTTAATTTTTCGGTACCGGAACCAACGGGTGTTGTTGCAGCAATTGCTCCGCAAAACAGTTCACTCATTGGGCTAGCTTCTATCATTGCTCCAATTATTGCAGGTGGAAATACTTGTATCGTTTTAGCATCAACAGATAAACCATTGTGTGCGGTAACATTTGCTGAAGTGCTGAACAGCTCCGACTTACCGGGTGGTGTTGTAAATATCCTTACCGGAAAAGTGAGTGAGTTGCTGCCGTTTTTTGCAGATCACATGGATGTAAATGCAACTTTGTATTGTGAGAAAGATGCAGCTAACCAACAACTCATTAAAGAAAAATCGGCACTGAATGTAAAGAGAGTTGTTCTGTATGATAAAACAGATTGGATGCAGGATAATGCTCAATCACCTTACCATATCATGGACTTTCAGGAAATT
>JANPAP010000409.1:0-3219 GCA_031429975.1 Chitinophagaceae bacterium | reverse complement strand
ATTACAATTTGTTTTTTTTAGCCATTGCAATAATAACCAGGATCTTTTACTAACAGCAAGCGATGCCCAAAAAACGGATTGTGGCAACAATTTAGTAAACAATCCTGCCATTTTTTCAATTACAGAAGAAACTACCCAATTATAAAAATCCTTTTTTGTTGTTTCAAGATAATGGAATGTAACAGCAGTAAATTCCTTATTTAAGGTTACCTCTTTACTTGTTGTCCAGTTATGTAAATTAAAAGCCAACACCGTTACTTTAGCCTGCAAGGCAATTAACAATCTCAGTTCTTTTAAACACCTAGGATTGCAAGCCAAATTGGTGCTGGTTATCAGCAACACGTGTTTATCAAATTTTTTCAAAAAATAAAATCTATTTAATTGGATTGATACAATTGCATATAACTTTTATAAACTTCATCAAAAGTTTTGGGCAGCTGTATTTGTTGTTTCATTTTACCTATTAATTCAGGTTGAGCAATCAGTTTTTTTAATTGTACAACTAAATCACTAGCCGAATTAAATTCAAACAGTAACCCATTTTTTTTATGTTCTATTTGCTCCATATTACCATATACTTTACTGGCCAACACCGGGATTCCGGCGGCAAATGCTTCTTGAATTACCAATGGCGACATTTCGGAAAACAAGGATGGCAAACAAAGAAAATCAAACCCCGATAGCATACTAACCACCTTGTTTCCCTCTATCAATCCTTTCCAATTTATGTTTGTCATCCTTTCACTATCTGCTATACATTTTTTGTAATAAGCAGAGTCTTCAGGCTTTCCATAAATATCAATGCTCAGTTCTGTTTCAGAAAAACTTTTAAACGCTTCAATAATTAAATGCAACCCTTTTTGAGGTTGTATTCTGCCAATAAAAACCAGCCTTAAGGTTTCACTTTTTATAAACTGGGTTGGAGTAACATTTTTACCAACTACATTTGCAAGAGCCTGTGGTATGAAGGTTATTTTTTTTTCTGGCACCCCATTTAAGATCAATATTTTTTTATAGAATTCTGTTAAAGAAATAATCTGGTCAACATTCTCAACTAATTCTTTCAACTCATTTTTTATCCGCTGTATGGTTGAAGGCATCGCTACCAATGTTGTAAATTTTCCCGGCATCAACCTGGAAGAAATTCCCGTACGATTCATTACTACACTAAAATTTGCCATTAAGGCAGCCAATAAATTTGGAAATTTATAAATACTGTTATAGGTGCAGGCGCTGCAATCAAGCTCTATAATCTGGCCACTGCACAATTTATTTTTCTTTACCAACCTGTTGGTATTACAGGTATAAAAAGAAAGGTGCATGGTTATAAATATTTTTGAAGCAATCTGTCTTGCCAGTTTCAGGTGTTCTATTGTGATACCGATACTCCTGTTTAACTCATGAAAATGAACTACATCGGGTTGTAGTTTTTTTATCAGTTCAAAAAAATTATTTAACCCTAATGGTTTTCTATTGCCCGAATAAAATTCCCTGTTAGCTGGGTTGGCTGTTTCCAAAAACTGGTACACATCTATCCCATCATATTGATAATAATCTTGAATTTTTCCCGGAGCATAGTGCTCAATATGTGGCGTAATAATAGAAACTTGGTGCCCGGCATCTTGTTGCAATTTTGCCAGCGAATGGGTATATACCTCTGTGCCGGCAATATACCGTGGCATGTATTGTATCAGGCAATGAACGATTTTCAAAAAAAAATTATTTTTCCTTTTCTGCAATGGCAATTAAAACAAAAGGGCCTTGCAAAGCAAGCCGGTCGCAGGCTTCAGTATTTTTAAATGCAACAATTTCAAAATCATCAATCGTTTCTTTTAGCATAGGAGCAAATTGATGGCCTTTTATTTTCTTTTGAATCCAGCTTCCTAACCTAACCAATGGGTTCGACCCGATGCGGTTGAGATCAGCCCTGATTTCATTTTTTATTTTTCCTTTCATAGTAAACTGCTGACCAAACAATCGGATGTTTACAAAGCCTGATTCTTTTAACAGGCCATAAAATTCAGCGGCTGTATATTCCTTTTCGTGGTATTCCCAATTCAGTTCTTCGGGGCTCGACACTAACTGGTTGGGAGTACTTACAATCAGTTGACCGCCTGTTTTTAAATTTTTAAAACAGCTATTTAAAAAATGGGTTGGTTGGGGTAAATGTTCTAGTGTTTCAAAACTAACAATTGCATCAAAGCCTGCAAATGCAGCAGCAGCCTGCAATGTATGGCAATCATCTTCAACAAATCGGATATTGGCTGTAGCAAATTGTTTGTTGGCAATTACTAATGCATCTCTTGAACGATCAACTGCTGTTATGGAAGCTCCCTGCAAATTATCAGCTAAAAACCTGGAGCCATACCCCACTCCACAGGCAGCATCTAAAATATTCAAACCGGATTTTGATTGAAGTTGATTTACTGCAAATTGGTACCGAATAATGTGATTGGCATAATAAGCATCCCATTCTTTTGTTCCCGGAACAATTCTTTCTATTGCCATATTTTTATTAAATAAATTTTGTTTTAAAATGCTGGTAAATATTATTTGAAAACTGAAGTAACCATTTCAAAAAATGAATAATTGGTATCCTTTAGCAACCGATAAGTATCTTTTAAACTTTTTGTTTGCCTTAAATATTTCAACACATTTACGGTATGCCTTTTTTGCATTTTGCCATACAAATATTTGATTTCACTTTTTTGTAATGGCAGTTTTACATTTAATAATAATTCTTTTAAATAGAGGTAGCCAAATTTCAAATAATCCATACGGTTATTAATTTCCTGGCCATCGTGCCGGCGATAATAAACAAACATTTGTGGTAAAAAAACCACCGGAAAGGAAGCTGCAAAACGGATATTAAAAAACATATCGGAAGGAACTCCAAATCGAGGATCGAAACCACCTAGCTCTAAAAATTTTTTACGATGAATGATAGTCCCAGTGGGGCCAACCGATAACTGTTCTTTTAAAAAAAAATGATGATGCACTGTTTCAATAACTGGGGTACAGTAAATCGATTTTAATTCAGGCTGCGAAATATCGTACATAGCCATTCCTGCGTCGGGAAATTGTTCCATCGATTCTACACAATAAGCTAAACCAAAATCAAGAATCTTGTCATCCGAATCGAGGTATTTCAAATATTTACCAGTTGCATACTCCGCTACTTTATTTCGATTTTGAAATTGCCCCAGATTTTTTTCATTT
>JANPAP010000408.1:0-5924 GCA_031429975.1 Chitinophagaceae bacterium | reverse complement strand
AAAATTATTTTAAATTAATTACTACTATTTAGCTACCCATTTATTGTTTTTAAAATTGATGTCGGGAAAAACTTTATCCGGATCAATTTCAACGCTGGCAATTTTTTCGGTGGTAGGTAATTTCAATTTCCAGGAAGCCGTATTATTCCAAATTTCCACTGGTAATTTAATCCGTCCTTTTTTTCCATTAATGGTTTCGTATTCAAGTATTACCGGCAGTGCCATTTGTTCTAAGTTGGCAACTTGTACAATAGCACCATTATTTGGATTTTCATTTTCGTAACTAACAGAAAGTATTGCCTGATCAAAACGATCATTTTCTAAAAACCAGGCTCTCCAAAACCAACTCAAATCTTCACCGGTAACATTGTCCATGGTTCTAAAAAAGTCCCAGGGAGTTGGATGTTTAAAAGCCCAGCGTTCAATATAAGTTTTAAAAGCATAATCAAATCGAACCGGCCCAATGATTTCGTTTCTTAATAATTCCAATCCATACCCTGGTTTAGAATACAGGGCGGTACCAATATTTCTTTCCATCAATGCATCCGGTGTATTAAAAATACATTCACTGCTTTCGGCAAACATATAACCGGCTGTGTACTCCATGTTTTTGGGTTCGCTTTTATATTCGCCATTATTAAAATCATCATCTGCCAGAGAATTAATAAAAGTGTTGAACCCTTCATCCATCCAGCCATATTTTCTTTCATTGCTACCTACAATCATGGGGAACCAGGTATGTCCAAATTCATGATCGGTAACGCCAAACAGCTGATCTTTTTTTGCTTTGTAACCACAAAAAACAATACCGGGATATTCCATACCACCAATATTGCCGGCAACATTGGTAGCTACCGGGTAAGGATAGCCGAACCAGCGACGGCTGTAATTTTCGATGCTTGCCTTTGTATATTCAGTAGATCTTCCCCATCCATTTACTCCGTTACTTTCTGCCGGATAAACACTCATGGCGAGTGCTGTTTTGCCTGCAGGTAAATTTATTTTTGCTGCATCCCATATAAATGCGGTAGAGGATGCCCATGCTACATCCCGGGCATTAGAGATTTTGTAATGCCAGCTTAATGTAGTTCCCGTTGGCCTTGATGCAGGATCGATCACTTCTTTATCAGAGCGGATTATAATTGTTTTATCACTTTTTTTTGCTGCTTCATATCTTTTCAATTGCAGTGCTGTCAGTACTTCTGATGGGTTTTGCAATTCGCCGCTGGCAACAACAATATGCGATGCCGGTGCAGTTATTGTAAAATCAAAATCGCCATACTCCAAATAAAATTCACTGGGGCCAAGGTAGGGTAAAGTATTCCAGCCTTGTACATCATCAAACACACACATACGAGGGTACCATTGAGCTACCGAAAAAATATTTCCTCTGGCAGTTTTTTGAATGCCACAACGATCGGCTCCATATTCAGGTAATGTAAATGAAAAATTAATTTTAATAATGCCCGTTTCGCCACCCGGTTTTAAAGGTTGCGTTAATCTGATTTGCATCCTGGTATCCGTAATGATATACTCCGTATTTTTTTCATTATACTTTACGGTGCTTATTTTAAATCCACCATCAAAATTACTTTTTGAATCGCCATAGCGGCTGTAACTGTTTAACGGCATTCTGGCTTGCCCCCTGCTGTCTTTATTAAATAAGTTCTGATCGAGTTGCAGCCATAAAAAAGAAAGGCTGTGAGGGCTGTTATTTTTATAATTAATTTCTACCGTTCCAGCAATTTCGTTTGTAACATCAATCAGGGTTGCAGCAATTTTATAATCGGCCCTGTTTTGCCAATAACCTGTATTGGGCTCGCCGGTAGCAGCTCTGGTAATGGAACTGCTTACCGGATAAGTTAAGGGCGAAAATAAATCATGAGGAACATATCTGGTTTCAAAAAGATCGTCTGATTGAGCAAAAGCTGTTGATATCAATAAACTCATTAAAGCTGCAGCTAAAAACTTTTTTATCATGTTTAAATATTAGTTGTACAAGTTAAAATAAAAATATTCTTGACAGCAATTATCAACAGATGTTATAGCCAATCTTTTAATAATTTTCTGCTGTCTGCTTTTATCGTTTCGTCTTCTTCGGTTTTATTAGGTAAAATCAAAATTGTATTCAGGCATTGGATAGCTTTATTTAACTGATCATTTTTTTTGTAGGCTTTTGCCAATTCAAAATAGTTCAGACTGAAATTTTTTACTAAGTTGTTTGCTTTTTCAAAGGCAGCAATCGATTCATTCATGGAGGTTTGTGGCATGCCTCCAAAAAATAATTTAACGGCGGTTCTCTCAATTATATTCAAGTTGCTTAACTCGTAATGCCATCTACCCAAAACATGCCAGGCTTTGTAATTTGAAGGATCATTTTTTAGGGCAATGTCCAGGTGTTTTTTAATGTTTTTGGCGGCATTTATTTTTTCCCTGCCACTTTTTTCCATTGTAATTCTGCCCAAAGCAATTGCCATGACACAGTTGGATGCAGAATTGTTGGGATCTATTTTTAACGAAGTTTCAGCATAATATTTTGCTAACTCATAATAATTATTACGTTGCTGTTGGGTGTTTTCTCTTTTTCCAATACGGCTGCAAAGCTCACTGCATTTGTTTAAGGCAACTGTATTTTGTGGATTGATAAAAAGAGCTTCTTTGTATTTTTCAAATGAAGGTTTTTCTTTCATTTGTGCATCAAGATTTTCTGCTTCTTTAATGATCGCAGTTATATCCTGCGCCGTAACCAACTGAGGAATCAGCGAAAGTGAAAAAATAAAAATCAAGTAATTTTTCATGAGTTATTAATACGGATAATGATTAAAAAATCAGGAAATAAAGAATTGCGAATACATTTAATTGCGGCGGTAATTTTAAAATTCTTTTGTAAAAGATACAGCAACAATTCCTTTAAAATTATTTATTGGTGGCGATAATTTGTTAATATTTATTTTGATTGATTTTATTTTTTTATCATACTGATAAATTTCATCCGCCAAATCCTGTGCAAGTGTTTCCAGTAATTCAGTTGCCTGTAACATTCTCTTTGAAACAATTTCATAGATGGCAACATAGTTCACCGTATCGTCCAATGTTGCAATTTTATTTTCAGCATCAATACAAATGTCAATATTTATTTCAAACTTATTTCCCGATTTTTTCTCTTCATCATATAATCCATGATGAGCAAAAAACTCCAGTTTATGTAAATGAATTGTAATCATTTATTGATAAAATATTTGCTGCTTGTTTTTAATGAAATCCTTTTTCGCTCAGGTAGCGCTCTGCATCCAATGCGGCCATACAACCACTGCCAGCTGCAGTTACAGCCTGCCTGTATATTTTATCCTGTACATCGCCGGATGCAAAAACACCTTCCACATTTGTTTTACTGGTACCCGGGATGGTTTTTAAATAGCCTGCTTCATCCATATCCAACCAATCTTTAAAAATATCACTATTGGGTTGATGGCCGATTGCTACAAAAAATGCACTTACAGGGATCGTTGTTTTTTCTGAAGTTTGATTATTTAAAATTCTTACAGCTTCTACTTTTTTATCGCCGATCACTTCGTCTGTATCGCTGTTCCAATAAATGGTAATATTTTTTGTATCGATCACTCTTTGCTGCATGATTTTGCTGGCTCTCATTTCATCCCTTCTTACTATCATGTGTACCTGCGAACATATTTTTGAAAGATACAATGCTTCTTCAGCAGCGGTATCACCTGCGCCAACAATGGCTACTTCTTTTCCCTTAAAGAAAAATCCATCGCAAACTGCACAGGCACTAACACCATATCCGTTCAGCCGCTGTTCACTTTCTATTCCTAACCATTTGGCAGAAGCGCCTGTTGAAATAATTACGGCGTCTGTTTCAATCCATTTCTCTTCATCAATTTCAACCTTAAAAGGATGACTGCTGAAATCAACTTTTGTTGCCAATCCGTAACGGATATCTGCACCCATTCTCTTGGCCTGGTTTTCAAAATGTACCATCATTTCCGGCCCCTGAATACCATCTGGATAACCGGGGTAATTTTCAACTTCGGTGGTAATGGTTAATTGTCCGCCAGGCTGAATACCTTGATATAAAACTGGGTTAAGCCCTGCCCTGCTTGCATAAATTGCCGCAGTGTAACCTGCAGGCCCCGAACCTATAATTAAACAATGAACTTTTTCTGTAGTACTATTATCCATAAATGAGATTAAAAAATTTTAATTTAAATGCATTGATATTTTCTGATTGCAAGTATAGGTTAATTGCTTTTGAATAAAATAAAAATCCGGAAAAACTATTTTGGAATGATGATCGTTTTATAAAAAGCAGCATACCCATAAAAAGCACCCAATGCATTATTACTGAAATTGCCTAACACTTTACCCGGTTGAGCAAAAGGATTACCAATGCTTTGTTGGGCAAACTCCCAGGTATTCCAAAAATTATATGCGGCCTTATCAATATTGCAAATTTTCAATGTAATTGTATCGCCCCTTTTAAAATAATTACTGTCGAAGTTTATTTTTTTGTTTCTATCAATGCCGGGGTCAACTTGAAGCTGGTAAGTAGTTCCATCTATCAACTGATCATCAAAAACAGAATTGATACCTGGTAAAAAAACTTCGCTATTAGTTTTTGTAAAATACCGAATATAATTTCCAAGTCCGGGAGGGTCGGTAGTTTTTACCATCAAAATAACCTTAGTAGTATCATCTTGAAAAGGCGCTTTTTTCCACCAAAGAGAATCTGGTTTTTTTGCTAAAGTGGGTATACTGGTTATTGCAGTATATTCTTTTCCTGCCGAAATAATTTTTAAAGAATAATTGGTATTGAATGATCCTTTAAAGGCTGTTGAAAGGTTGGAAGAATCTATGCCATAAGCATAAAAATTTAAACCAGGTGCAACCGCAATACTGTACTCTTTTAGTTGATGGGTAAGCGTTCCGTTTGAGATGGTAACAATTGCATTATGTACAAATGTATTTGCAAGAACACTTGCATTGATACTGCTGAAATAATTAAAACTGCTGGTAAGTATAACTACTGGCGGTTGATTGTTTTCAATATTGGCATCTACAACTAAACTGTTGCTTACTTCTTTTAAATTAAAATCAATATTTTTTTCGCAACCAATAATTATCGAGGTTAAAAAAAATAGTGCAATAAAACATTTATTCATACTGTAAAAATAATAGAATGTAGAATCTTTAATTGTTAACTAAGTACAAAACAATTTAAATGGGTATTGGTTTAAATAGCTGGTATAAAAATCCCCGATGAAAAATCACCGGGGAAAATTCTTATAAACACTTCAAAATATCTTAACCCAAATATGCTTTTAATGCACCGCTATACCTGGCTTTTTGTAAACGTTTAATTGCTCTTTCTTTTATCTGGCGAATCCGCTCTTTTGTTAAATCATATTTTTGGCCAATCTGCTCAATGGTAACGCCATTTTCG
This sequence comes from Chitinophagaceae bacterium, assembly GCA_031429975.1. Classification (GTDB taxonomy): domain Bacteria; phylum Bacteroidota; class Bacteroidia; order Chitinophagales; family Chitinophagaceae; genus Ferruginibacter. Next base: position 463 of record JANPAP010000408.1, on the reverse strand, counting down.
CCATCCAAACCAAAATAAGCATTTACAATTTCTGCTTCCCTTGGACTTAATGATTTTAATACCCTGCGAATTTCATTCCTCAATGAATCGTGCATTACATCCTCATCTGTTTCGCTGGCACCTTTTAATAAATCACCCATTGCAACGTCTTCTGCTTCATGTACAGGAGCATCTAATGAAGAGTGTCGAGTATTACTTTGAAAAATATTGTTGATTTCGGTTTCGCTCATTTCAAGCAATTCTGCCAATTCTTCGGTTGATGGCTCTCTTTCATGTTCCTGCTCAAAAGCCATGTAGGCTTTATTGGCTTTATTGTAAGTGCCAATTTTATTTTGTGGCAATCTAACCAATCTACCTTGCTCGGCTAAAGCCTGCAAAATTGATTGACGGATCCACCATACCGCATAAGAAATAAATTTAAATCCCTTGGTTTCATCAAAACGCTGGGCAGCTTTAATCAAAC
>JANPAP010000407.1:0-2536 GCA_031429975.1 Chitinophagaceae bacterium | reverse complement strand
CTACACCCGGCGATGCAACCGATGCATTAACGGTTGGTGCTGTAAACACAAGCCGTCAACCCGGTGGTTTCAGCAGTTTTGGCCCCAACAGTGCTGGTAAAATAAAACCAGACGTTGCAGCAATTGGTGCCCCTGCAGTTGTGGCAAATATTAATACCGGCCAGCCAACTTATAATAACGGTACCTCTTTTGCCTGCCCCATTATGGCGGGTGTTACGTCCTGTCTTTGGCAGGCTTTTCCAGAGGTAAATAATAAAATTATTTTTGAGAGTTTACAAAAATCATCTGACCAATATAACAATCCCAACGACCGAACCGGGTATGGAATACCAGATGTAAAAAAAGCTTTTGTAGCACTTATAAAAAAACTCTACAGCCAGCAAATAATTATTGATAATAATTGTTCGGCAAACATAAACTGGAATGTAAAAGCGGCTGCCAATATGAAGTTTATTATTGAAAGAAAATTGCCTGCTGAATTAAATTACAAAGCCATCGATTCTCAACAAATCAATACCAGTTTTATTCAACATAGTTTTTCATTTGCGGATGATCTCTCAGCTTTGCCGATTGGTATAAATATCAGCTACCGGATAAAAATGCAAATTGCTGCTGATACCAGTTTTTACCTGGATTCTGCCACCGTAAATTATTTACAATCCTGCCAAAACAATGCACTGGGAATTACCATTGCACCCAATCCGGTGTTGGATAATTTGCAAGTAATCATAAAAAGAATCAGCCCTGTAAATGCAGTTGTTTTAATTCACAACAATACAGGGCAATTAGTTTTTCAATCCGTAAGCCAATCCATAACAGGCACAAAAAACATAAGTATACCGCTGAAAAATTTCAGTGCTGCAGTTTATATTGTTTCTGTTTTGTTTGATAACAAAACAGTGATGACAAAAACAATTTTAAAAAGATAAGCATTTAAGAAATTCGTTAATAAAAAACCCTTCAAGAAATAAGAAGGGTTTTTTCGTTTATCAATAAAATTTTAAGTTTATTTCTTAACCATTTTAATGGTGTACATTTTTCCGTTAATACTGATTTTAAGTAAATAAATACCCTGTACCAGTTCGGGTAAATCATCCAGCAAGATGGTGGAGCTGCCCCGGTTCTGCACTTTTTTCTGATATAAAATTCTTCCTTCCATTGAATACAAGGTTACATTATCGGTTTGATCGGAAGCTGCCACTGTAATCACTTTCAGCATAATATGCTGGCTGAACGGATTTGGATATGCACTGATTTTTGGATCGGTATTTACCTGGTTTATCCGAAGGGTTACAACAATGGAATAAGTAAATCTTTCATCCTGATCAACCTGCCGCAAACGGTAGTAAACAATATTGATTGCAGGATCAATTGAGCCGCCATCAACAAATGAATAATTATTGGTACTGCTGCTGGTACCGGCACTTTGCACCTGTCCGATTTTTGAAAAATGAATACCATCAAAGGATCTTTCCACATCAAAATATTTGCTATTTATTTCGCTGGTGGTTGCCCATTTCAATAAACTTTTTGATGCATTTCTTTGTCCGCTAAAATATAACCAGCTAATTGGTAGGGTAACATTTGTAAACCTTATCTGAGCCTCACAACCATTCTTTAATGGCTCAATATTTATTACATTATCGGTTGCAATGCAGTAAAAACAATACAGACTGTCGCCAATTCCTTTAAAATAAATTGAAGTATCGGTTAACCCATTTTTATACAGGTTAAATGGCCCACCATTTACCGAAACATAAATGGCATATTCCTTTACTCCCGATCCACCCGGATCATCCAATCCAGTCCAGGTTAACAATACTGAATCTGCCGCCTGCAAAGGCAATGGATTCATGCTGCTTGTTGGCGGTACAGCATCAATAATATTGATCCAGGTATTTGTAGGAATTGGGTCGTTATTATCAAAAACTATTCCTGCCTTGGCGGTAATACTATCGCCGGTTTGAGCAGAAGATTTTGGGCGGATGGTATAATTCACAAAACCCTGTCCTGCCTTTAGGAAATCATTTATGGGCAGGAATCCGGCCAATGGATTTGAAGGAGGTAATCCCGTAGCAGGATCAATGGATTGAAACACCCAGAACAATTCCCGGTTGACCACATCAACACCAGCGGTAAATTCAACATTTATTCCAATACTGTCGGCCAGATTTAAAACTTTAAAATAGCTGGCCTGCGGCTGGCTGATGCTAAAGTTTTTATTGCTGAAGCCAAAATCACCAACCCTGAAAGACAAGGGATTAAAATTATCATGGAGTTTTTGCCTGATAACAACTCTTTGAGCCGCTGTTGTAGCCAATGAAGAGTCGTTTTCAAAATGAATGGTATAGGATAGATTGTCTTTTGCAGCTACCATAAACGAACTGCCAAAACATGCCGGACCAACAATCTCATTGGCAAGTTGTGTTGCCGTGGAAGTATTATTTACCATTAACTGTGAGAATCCAATCTGCACCATTAATAAAAAGAAACAGGTAAATAAATACTGAACAGGGTTATAAAAATTTCTCATTTG
>JANPAP010000406.1:0-6162 GCA_031429975.1 Chitinophagaceae bacterium | reverse complement strand
AGACTGTATTTGCCCGAAATAAAATCATACAATTTTAACCCTGCAGCATAATACCATTTTTTAAACCAACTGTACACCGGAATAACAAATTGAATGGGTTCGCAAACATGCGGTGCATTTTGCAACAGCAAACCTCTTTCTTGTAAAGCTTCTTTTATCAATTTAATATTTCCCTGTTGCAGATATCTTACACCACCATGCACCAGTTTTGTACTGCGGCTCGATGTGCCTTTTGCAAAATCAAATTGCTCCAATAATAAAACCTTGTAACCTCTGCTGGCAGCATCTACAGCTGTACCTAAGCCGGTTGCCCCTCCACCAATTATGATAATATCCCACAAGATATTTTCTTCAATATTTTTTATGGAACTGGCTCTGTTCATTTATTTTTTTTGGAAGAAATTATTATTACAAATTGCAAATCAAAAATTGATTGCTGCATTTACTGCCCGGTGCCAATCTTTTGTCAGCGCAACTCTTTCTTCATGTTTCATATTGGGTTCAAATAATTTTTCTACCTGCCATTGTTGTTGCAAATCGTCAATGCTTTTCCAAAAACCCACTGCCAGCCCGGCCAAATAAGCTGCACCCAAAGCAGTAGTTTCTGTTACCAATGGCCGCAATACTTTTGTATCCAGCATATCACTTTGAAATTGCATCAATAAATTATTTGCCGTTGCGCCACCATCCACCCTCAGCTCTTTTATTTCAATTCCCGAATCCTGTTCCATAGCCTTCAACACATCCATGGTTTGGTAGGCAATACTCTCTAATGCAGCCCTGGCAATATGTGCAGCGCTTGTACCTCTTGTAATTCCCGTGATGGTTCCTCTTGCATCCTGATTCCAGTAAGGAGCACCCAGTCCAACAAATGCCGGCACCATGTAAACGCCACCGTTAGTATCCACCTGTTTTGCCAAGGGCTCAATATCGGCGGAGTTTTTTATAATCCCCAATCCATCCCGTAACCATTGTGTTACCGCACCGGCAATAAATACACTGCCCTCCAAAGCGTAATGGGTAATTCCATTTATTTTCCAGGCAACAGTAGTTAATAAATTATTTTTCGAAATTACCGGTTGCTCTCCGGTGTTCATCAACATAAAACATCCGGTGCCATAGGTATTCTTTACCATACCCGGGCTGCTGCATAGCTGTCCAAATAAAGCAGCCTGCTGATCGCCAGCAATTCCTGCAATCGGAATTTTTGCATTGCCAAAACTTTCGGCTGTATATCCATAAATTTCGCTGCTGCTTTTTATGGTGGGCAACATATTACCGGGCACATCCAGCATGTTCTGCAACTCTCCATCCCATTGCAGTGTATGGATATTGCACAACATGGTACGGCTGGCATTGCTTACATCGGTGGCATGAATCTGTCCCTTGGTTAAATTCCATAACAGCCAGGTATCGATGGTGCCAAAACACAGCTCTCCGTTATTGGCTTTTTCTCTTGCACCTGGTACATTGTCCAGTATCCATTTTATTTTTGTGCCGCTGAAATAGGCATCAATTACCAACCCTGTTTTTTGTTGAATAATGGGTTGTAATTTTTTTTCTTTTAAAGCATCACAAATTTCGGCCGTTCTTCTGTCTTGCCACACAATAGCGTTGTACACTGGCTTTCCGCTGGCTCTTTCCCACACAACCGTTGTTTCCCGTTGGTTGGTAATGCCAATGGCTGCAATATCCGCAGTACGTAAACCCGCCATTGAAATAGCCTCTACAGCCACCCCTAATTGCGTACTCCAAATCTCCATCGGATCATGCTCTACCCAACCCGGTTGCGGAAATATTTGTGTAAATTCTTTTTGAGCAATCACCACAATTTCGCCGGCATAATTAAAGATGATGGCTCTTGAACTGGTGGTGCCCTGGTCGAGGGCAAGAATATATTTCGACATGGAATTAATTTATAAATTAAAAATACTAACAGCCGGATTATTTTGAAGATAGCAAAAAAAGTAAATGGGTTGTTACAAAATCATGATTGGCTATTTCCCATACAATAAAACTAATTGAAAAAATGAACCATAAAAGAATGAATACCGGGCAAGAAGAATCTTCTTTAATCTCCCATCTAGCATAACTATTATTCCCTTAAGAAAAAGTTCGCTGAAGTATATGTATGGCCCGGGTAAGTGTAATTGAAGTAATTCAATAATGAATTAAATTATTGTCATTTAATAAACTTCTATTCAGAATTATAGAAAATGCGCTATGCAAATAATGATGTCAGGCATACTTGTCAACATACAACATTTTTATTTTAATTTGTATAATTAATAACCACTGTATTTAATTCATTTATTATAATGATATTAAATTTCCGGGTACGGCTTTTAAGTAATTGTATGATTTCCTGAACACTTTGTTCTTTGCCCAATTCCACATAACAGGCAGCCAGTTTTTTATAATTCTTTGTCATCAATAAAAACCATATTTGAAAATAATCTAACCCCGAAAAAACAATTGCTTTCTTTTGAATATAAGTATTGATATTTTTTTTAAAATTAGCAGGCATTTCTGTCCAGTGCATGTAAGGCCGTAAATGATGCCCGATATGGTATCCATCATTGAAACATCTTCTGTTGTAAACGGTATTGATACAGGTTATACTGTTACTATACATATCAGCAGGCTTTTTGGCATCTATAAATGCATGTTGCGCCCAGTTGCCTGCCATCATTGCAAAACGTATAAATATCATCGGTAAAATAAATACGGTAAGTGCAGCTTTAAAATTGTAAAAGCATAACAAAACTGAAAGAAGTATAAAAAATGTTTCTCCAGTTAAAATTTTGAGTGCATATTTCACTCTATGCTTTTTATTAAAATAATGGGCTAGACTAATGACCCCGGTAAAATAAAATGAACCTAAATAAGACAGGAAAGCGAAGATACTGTCTCTTTTATATTTCATAGTTGAGCTCAGGTCTTCAGGTTCGTTATTTTCAGGATGATGCATGGTTACATGATGATAAAAATAAGTTTCAGGCGTTTGGCCGAAAAAAATCCCTAGTACCCATGGAATATATTTGTTAAGGTAATTATATTGCTTTTTAAATAATTTTCTGTGACACACATTGTGCAACATTAGTACATAGGGGCCCAAGAAAAACACAAGCAAAATAAACAGGTAGGCAGCATACCAGCCCCAGTGTAATTGGGGAAATAAAAATAAAATGGCTGCCGATGGAAGTACAGTAAAAGTAATTGTAAGTGATAATCGGATAAATGCCATATCTCTTTTATCATTCAGAAGTGGAATAAAAAAATGATCCAGGAAATTTAATTTTTTCTTACCAGTGTCTTCAGGATCTGTAATAATAATTTTCATAAAATAAATATTGTATTGAGAGGAAATTCATAGCAATATCATTTAATTGATTGCCAGAACCAGAAAATATTTTTTGGGGTTTGGATTTCAAAAACATTTACCGTTAATTGATGAAATATAGTCTCCCCGAAAATAAATTCAGCAAAACATTTCTTTAATACAAGCATACTGATAGCCAGAATCTTTCAAAATAAATTATTGAGAATGATAAATCGCCGGAAAATTACAGTACGAAGAAAATCAATTATTTTACCTGAAATATTTCATCAAAGGTAGCTGCAGGATTCATGGAGAATTTTATAGGATTTAATGTTTAAATTATATAATTCACACACTTTGAAAACAAGAGCAACGATTAAAGAATAAATTAAACAGATCATTTATTTTACCCGACCCTGCTCTTCATCAGAAGCGGTGCTTCGGGATCTTTTATCTTTTAATTTATTGTTGCCAAAATTATAAGTGTAGGTTGCTTTAAAAGTGCGGAACATAAACCTAATATTAATTGATGAGAACACATTCTCGGAAGGAATATCAGTAACACCACTAAATTCACCGCCATCAAAAATATTATCAACAGCAACCCTTAGCCTGCTTTTATTATCTCCAAATTTTTTCTGAACTCCAAAATTTACTACGCCCCTGCTATTAATAACTGCTGCACCAAACAATCCTTTCGACATATAAAAACCCGAAAGTTCCATACTGTAATTTCGAGGCAGTGTAAAGTTTTGAGAGCTGTTAAAACTAAAATTTTTCTGCTCCACTGTAAATGGCCCTTTGCTGTAATTGGCATTCAACTGTTGCCAGTTTCCCTGAATATTATTTTGCATATTCCACCAGCTTGTAATGGTAAAGGGTAATGAAATGGAAAGGTTAACGGTTTTAATATTATCCAAATTTTCTGCAGCAAAAATCTGCTTATTGTCTTTGGATGTTTTTGGCTGAAAGCCTGCAATAGAACCATCTTCCTTGGTATAAGAAACAGAAAAAACAAATTTCTTAAACAAATAATCAACCTTGTAAATATTTGAAAAAGCTGGTTGTAAACCACTGTTGCCCGAAAAGAAAGTATAAGGATCAATAAAAATTACAAAAGGCGCCATGTCTTTAAATGTTGGCCTTGTAATACGCCGGCTGAAAGATAAATTAACAGAATTGTTATCATTCATTTTATGGCTTAAAAATATACTCGGAAAAAACCGGCCGTATTTTCTATCTACTATATTCTGTTGCTGTACACTGCCCAGATTGGAAGTAGTATACTCATACCGCAATCCAAATTTCAAACTTGTTTTCGCAGTTGCAGTTACACTTACTGCAGCATATGCAGCTGCAATATTTTCTTTTAAACTATATTTTGCGGTAAGCTCCGGATCTTTTATCCAATTGGTTTGCTTCAAAGTTTCTACCGATACATCATTTGTAAATCTAGACAATGCAAGCTTGGCTCCGGTTTCAAGATTTGCTTTTTCGCTTAACTTTTTTGAGTAATCAATTTTACCTGCCCAAATTGTTATGGGAGTTAATTTACCACTTCTTGTAAGCTCCTTACTTAATGCGGTACCATTGCCACTAAAATAATCGTTGATATAACTGTTGGGATTATTATCCTTGTAATACAAATAATCCAAATCAGCAGTAATAGATTCGCCCTCTTTTATTTTGTATGAAAAATTTAAATTCGCCATAAAATGTTTCCACTGGTTTAATTCTGTATTAACGATTGCAACCGTGGTATCCTGCACATTATTTTTTACAATTGATAAATTGTTATTGGCCGTCATTTTCCATTTACTGTCGTAACCACCAATATTAACACCTACAATTATTTTGGGGCTAAGCTGATAATCCAAACCTAAATGAGCCGTGTGCTGGTCATCCACTATATCCCTGGAAGTAAAAGTAGTATTCTCTGTAAACACGCCTTGAATAGTTGAATGATGATAGAAAAGCCAGTCCTGTACAGGGTTACTCCAGGTATAACCATAATCGCCAAAAAAATTTATTTTCTTATTCCGGTAATTAAAGTTCATAGATCCGGAAGGCGAAATTCCATTACCAACACCCATGGTAATATTATAAGTACCATTAAATCCTTTGTTGGGATTAGTAAGCATTACAATATTTATAAAACCTGCATTTCCCTCTGCATCAAAATTTGCAGGTGGTGTTGTAATTAATTCTATCCGGTCAATATTGGATGCATTCATTCCATTCAACATTTGCACCACTGCATCTAATGGCATGCGGCTCATCTTTCCATTAATCATTATTACTACCCCATCTTTTCCATTTAATGCAATCGAATTATTTTGACGATTAACTACAACACCGGGAGATTTTTCCAATACTTCTAATGCAGTACCACCAGCAGAAGTGATACTGCTTTTTACATTGATAACCATCCGGTCAATCTTTTGCTCAAACATAGGTTTACGGGAAACAAGGGTAACTTCTTTTAATGCAAGTGCATCTTTTTTTAATTTTATAATCCCGGTATTTTTCCCTTCTTTATTTGAAACAACAATGCTTTTACTAAAGTAATTTTTATACCCAATAAACGAAGCATTAATTATATAAGAACCTGCTGGAATATTTTCAAAATTAAACTTGCCCGATGGGTCAGTAATTGCTCCTTTTATTAATATTGAGTCATTTTCATTTAATAATAAAACATTGGTGCCAGCAATAATATTATCGTCATCCGATTTTACAACACCGAAAACTTTTGCCTGTGCCGATGTTGATTGCACTGTAAAAACAGTTAATAATACACTGGCAAAGCCATAAATAAATAATTGCTTCATAATTATTAG
>JANPAP010000405.1:0-2934 GCA_031429975.1 Chitinophagaceae bacterium | reverse complement strand
AGCGCTTTTAAATGGTTGGTATGAGAGTGTACGCCACCATCGCTAACCAAACCCATTAAATGCAGCGGTTTGTTATTTTCTTTTGCATACCGAATGGCATTTAATATTGCTGGATTTTGTTCAAACTCGCCGGTTTTTATGGCAACATTTATGCGTTGCAATTCCTGGTAAACAATTCTTCCGGCACCTAAATTTAAATGTCCCACTTCGCTGTTTCCCATTTGACCTTCGGGCAAACCAACATCCTCTCCACAAGTAACCAATGTACTGTTTGGGTATTTATTATATAAAGAGCTTACAAAAGGAACGGTAGCATTTTGAATGGCATCGCTTTCTTTTATTTTACCAAGGCCCCATCCGTCCATGATAATTAACATTGACTTTTTTGTGTTCATGTTCCAAAGCTAACTTTTTTGTAGTTTTTTTTGGCCGATAATTGTTGAATGTTTGATACTTTAGTGTACAATTTGATAATAAAGTTTTCCTTGGCACGTTTTTAGTAAATTAGTTACTATAAATACATCTTATGAAACATTTTTTTACAATAGCACTTTCAATATTCTTTCTTTCATCATTTACAGTGAATGTTGGTATTGATGAAGTGATTACGGCAATCAAATCGGGCAATGCAGAACAAGTGGCAGTTTATTTTGATAATAATGTTGAAATTAGCATGCCTGATAAAAGTAACAGTTATAGTAAATCGCAAGCCGAAATTGTTTTAAAAGATTTTTTTTCAAGCAATCCGGTTAAAGGTTTTGAAGTGATTCATAAAGGACAAAATGCAGGTTCGCAATATTGTATTGGCTCATTGTTAACAAAAAATGGCAGCTACCGAACCACTATTTTTATGAAACAGAAAGGCGATAACCAGGTACTGCAAGAGTTACGGTTTGAAAAAAAATAATTGGCAATAAAACATATAAAAAATAATCCCGGTAAAATTTGCCGGGATTTTTTTTATTTAGCTTTGCCCAATGATGAATTATGATGATCAACTGACCCTGCTGATAAAAAATGCAATGGCCGAAGATATTGGCGATGGCGATCACAGTACAAAAGCTGTTATACATCCTGAAACAATTGGCAAGGCCGAATTAAAAATTAAAGATTACGGAATACTTGCTGGTGTAGCAGTTGCTGAAAAAATTTTAAAACAAATGCAGCCCGACTGCGGTTTCACTGTTTTAAAAAAAGATGGCGATGCAATGCAACCCGGCGAAATTGCTTTTGAAGTTGTTGCAACCGTACATACCATTTTACAATGCGAAAGATTATTATTGAATTGTATGCAACGTATGAGTGGTATTGCTACCCTCACAAATGCGTATGTTGAAAAAATAAAAAACTATTCAACTAAATTATTAGATAGTCGAAAAACTACTCCCAATTTTAGATTGCTTGAAAAAGAAGCCGTAAAAATAGGCGGAGGCGTAAACCACCGTTTTGGTTTGTACGATATGATAATGTTGAAGGATAATCATATTGATTATTGTGGCGGAATCAGCAAAGCAATTGCAATGGCAAATGCGTATGTAAAAACCAACAAGACCGGTTTAAAAATTGAAATTGAAACAAGATCTATTGAAGATGTAAAAGAGGTTTTGCAAGTAGGTAATGTAGATGTAATTATGTTGGATAATTTTACCCCAGAAAAAATCAGCGAAGCATTATTGCTTATTGATGGAAAATATAAAACAGAAGCCAGTGGCGGAATCAATATCGATAATATAGCATTGTATGCAGCAACTGGTGTAGATTTTATTTCGAGTGGCGCAATTATTCACCAGGCAAAAAGTTTGGACTTAAGTTTAAAAGCGGTGCTGATAAAAAACTAAACAATGTCGAAGAAAAAAATAAATTCATTAAGCGGATTGGTGTATTCAACCGACCCTAATTTTAAAATTGAAACGGAAGATATAAATGAGCAGCAAACCCTGTTGCCTGCCCAGCAAAAATTAAAAGTTGTGCTGGATAAAAAAAACAGGGCAGGTAAGGCCGTTACTTTAGTGGAAGGATTTATTGGAACCACACTTGACCGAGAATATCTAGGCAAAAAATTGAAATCATTTTGTGGAACAGGTGGCTCGGTAAAAGATGATACAATTATTATCCAGGGCGATAACCGGGATAAACTGTTGCTGTGGTTTCAAAAAAACGGATTTACATCAGTAAAAAAAATTGGTTAACAGTTGTAACTTAATCCGATTCATTTTTTAAAATACTAAGCGCCCCACTCGGGTATTTTTTTACTTGTTCCAATAGTTGAATGCTGGTTGCCTTACTGCAATCAATCCATGGTTTTTTGGCAGGATTAAAAACTGCTGGTAATCCAAAAACATATATCCCCGAATGTTTACAAAGCGTTGGCTGCCATAAAATAGTTATTTCGCCGTTTGTATATTTATACGAATCGCTGTCCATATTTTTCTTATTTAGAAAGATTGTTTTACTAAATTACAGTAATTGCATTTTCTTTTAAGTATTTTTACATAGCATAAATTATTAAAATGGTATCAAAAATTTCTGAAGGCGTTACCGTTTCGGTTGAAACATTTTACCAGCCCGATTACAGCAATCCGGCCAGTAATGAGTTTATGTTTGCATACCGTGTTACTATTGAAAATAACAATGCTTTTCCCGTAAGATTATTACGCAGGCATTGGCATATTTTTGATGCTACCGGAAATGTTAGGGAAGTAGAAGGCGAAGGTGTTATTGGTGTGCAACCTCAAATAAATCCAGGAGCTCATTACCAATATATCAGCGGATGTAATTTAAAAACCGAACTGGGAAAAATGTATGGTACCTATTTAATGGAAAATGTAAACAGCCAGTATCAATTTGATGTTACTATACCTCCATTTGAAATGACGGTTCCTTTCAAAATGAATTAATCCTCTTCGTTAGTTGTACCTTTAAAGTAACCGTACA
>JANPAP010000404.1:0-9684 GCA_031429975.1 Chitinophagaceae bacterium | reverse complement strand
TTAATTTTTTAGTTCATCAACAATACATTCACACTTCTTTGTAAAATATTAAAGGCAATTTCAGCCATCAAGTTTTCCTTATCCAATGTTGGGTTTACCTCCGTAATTTCAAAACAACAAATTTTTCTGTTTTGCATAAATTTACTGATCAAATCTTCGGCTTCTCTTTCTTTTAATCCGTTACTAACGGGCGTTCCAGTGCCTTTTGAAATGGAAGAATCTAAACTATCTACATCAAAACTTACATAGATATCGGTACAATCACTTAAATAACGCAATACTTTTCTACTCACACTTTCAGCGCCATTACGTCTTACTTCGCTGGTAGTAATTACCTTAATACCATATTTTTCAACCAGTGCTTTTTCTTCTTTTTCATAATCCCGTAACGAAATAAAAACGATATCTTCTGGCAATACTTTTGGTATAATTTTTCCAATCGATTTTAATTGCTCCCAAAGTTTGTTTGTTTTTTCATCCAGCGTATGCACTTTGCAATCTTCATTATCTTCTCCAATGGCAGTTGCCAAACACATACCATGCATGTTTCCCGTAGGCGTTGTAAATGGGGTATGCAAATCTGCATGGGCATCAATCCAAATTACACCCAATTTGCTTTTTGGTTTTGCAATTTTTATTCCTGCAATCGTACCACCAGCGGTACCATGATCACCACTTAAAATAACAGGAAAAAAATTGCCTTTGATAGACTCGCTAACGGCTTTGCTTACCCGCTCGTACATGGTAACCATACCATGAATCCGCTTGGCATACGGCGATTGAATCGGTTCAAATAGTAATTTATTTTCAACCTCAATTTGTTCGGAAGGAAAGTGAACAAAAAAGTTGCTCATAAAATCAAGGGCAGCCACTTTTATTGCTTCCACACCAAGACTTGCACCACGGGTTCCTGCTCCAATTTCGCTGGGCACTTCAATTATTTTAATATTCTTCATACAAGTAATTATTATTGCAGTATTGCTGATTATCGGGTTTACAGAACTTGTTTGGAGTCTGTAATATCAGCCACTTTATAAGCAATCGTTAAGCATGCAAATCTATAACATTCCCTCCAAAGGATTGCATCCTTTGATACTGCCCACTGATTTTATTGGTTTAAACCGCACAAACATTTCTTCGCTGTACCAGTTTTCTTTTCTGGTTTTTTTTATCACTTCAGTATGTTCCTGCATTTGGTAGGCAAATTTTTTCATGCTTTGGGAATCTTTCCAAATACTAAAAGTTGCTTGCTTAATAAAAGGTAATTCGCCAATGCCAATAGAAAATATAAATCCGGCTGAGCCATTCATTTGCCGGGCAACAGCATCCACATTTTTCCAAAAAGAATTTAGTTTCGAAATGCGGATAGTTGCCCTGGTTAAAACAGCAATTACACCTAGGTGATTTATTTTATTAAACGTTGATCCAAAAACAGGTTTCCCATCCCAAACGCCATGCCCTTCCAGCGGTTCTAAAAAAACGGTCCAGGTTTCACAATTAAAAAATTCAATCCATTTAAAAATAAAGCTGCCATAAAGTTGCTGGATATTTTTATCGCAAAAATTTAACGAGGTATCTGGTGTAATCTTATGCACAGCTATTATACCCCATTGCTGCCAGTCGGGATGTTTATCAAATGTTCCATTTTTACCACAGCCTAATAATTTATAAAAAGAAATGTTTTGGTTGAATAAAAATGAAAGCCGATGTATTGCCATTGCCATCAATGCAAAAAAGATATAGCGTTTTTTATAACGAATGATTGTGATTGTTACCAGCATAATGCAACAATAACAAGATTTTGGTTAATAAAGTTTATAAAAAAGAATGGCTGCTTTTTACAGCAGCCATCTTACAAAATCAAAATAAGTGTATTAATTTTTTTCTATCTTTTTAATAATTTTTCCTGAAGCAGTAGTCACTTCTAAAACGTATAAACCTTTTGGTAAAATACCAACATCGTTTAGTACAATAATATTGTCTCCCTGCTGAACAGACATGTTTCGATTCAGTATTTCCTTTCCTTCAAATGACAATATCCTGAATCCGGCTATCGCAGTTTCCTTACTTGTAAGAGCAACTTTTATATTGCTGATAAATGGATTGGGATAAACACTAACATTGCCAATGCTTGCTGAACCATTCGTACGCAATGCCACTATTGATGAATAACTGAATCTTCCATCAGCATCCACCAACTTTAAACGGTAATAAACAATTGCCGCAGCAGCATTTAACTGATCAGTAAATTCATAAGTATGGCTTACAGAAGAAGTACCATTACCATTTACCCTGCCTCTTGCAGTAAAATGAACACCATCATTACTTCTTTCTATTTCGTAGTGATCATTGTTTAATTCTGTTTCAGTTATCCATTTAACCAGTGCATTGTTATTTACAACAGTTGCTTTAAAAGAAACCATTTTAACCGGAACAACGCTGTTAGTTAGCCTGATATCATCAAACAAATAAGTAAAGTTGGCAGTGCCATCTCCCATGGTGCCCAAATCAAAAATTAATACTAACTTTTGATATTGATTGCTACTGTTGATAGTGCTGTAATCAAAGCTTAATTCTTCCCAGGCATTTGCCACAGTGCCGGTAACTTCTTTTTCAAAATTAATTCCACCGTCAGTTTGGTTCTCTACTTTCAGCAAAAGTTTAGCACCTATTCTTGGCATAAACACTTTTACTTTAAAAGTTTTGTTTACAGAAAAATCAATGGGTGCTGCAAGGGATATCCATGATCCGCCCCAAACCTGTCCGGCACTTTTTATCATCTTGCCAACATTGGCACTGGTATTAATTCCATTACTTTGTGGATTTGTTATTTTTGTTACAGCACCTCCGTCAAAATTAGTAAACGTATAATTGATGGTTGCTGATTCAAAATCGAGTGGTAAAACAGGAGCCGTAGAAACAGCAGGAGCAGCACCAAACTTTACATCATCAAAGTAATAAGTTTTTGCACCGGCTACAGCGCCGGTAACACCAAAGTTGAAAAATATAGAAGCCTTATTATAGTTATAAGCAAGGTTTATTGCAGCCGTTCCGGATGCCTGGTTTGCAAAATCAAAAGTGAGTGTTTCCCATGCATTGGCAACCGTGGTGCTGGCTTCTGTTTCTACCGATTTAGTAGCATCAGTATAATCTTCCACTTTTAAACGAACGGGTATGCCTGCATTAGGCGACCATACTCTAATATTCATTCTTTTTTCAGCAGCAGTAAAAGGAATCGTTGAACTAAAGCCTGTTTGAATGCCGCTTGTTACAGCAGTAACAGTGGTGCCAGCCCAAAGCTCTGCAGTGGCAGACTTAATTACTTTTGCTACCATGTTGGTTGGCATGGTTGGGTCTGCAACAATAGTGGAAGCTTCTGCTCCACCAAAACCAACAAGGCCATAATTAACCGTAGCATCATCAAATGTTACGGGCAAATTCATTTGTGTTAAACTGCCACCGCCGCCGCCGCTAGTTGTTAAACGTATATCATCAAACAAATATGTAAAGTTTGCAGTACCATCACCCATGGTGCCCAAGTCAAAAATCAATACTAATCTTTGATATTGGTTGCTGGTATTGATGGTGCTGTAATCAAAGCTTAAATCTTCCCAGGCGTTTGCAACTGTACCCGTAGCTTCTTTTTCAAAATTAATTCCGTTGTTGGCCTGGTTTTCTACTTTCAGTAAGAGTTTGGCTCCCACTCTTGGCATAAACACTTTTATTTTAAATGTTTTGTTTACAGAAAAATCAATGGGAGATGCCAAAGAAATAAAAGAACCTCCATAAACCTGGTCTGCATTTTTAATCATCTTTCCCACGTTGGCACTTGTATTAATGCCGTTGATTTGAGTGTTGGCAATTTTAGTTGTTGCTCCACCACCAAAATCGGAGAAAGTATAATTGATGGTTACTGATTCAAAATCCAGCGGTAATACTGGTGCAGTTTGCCCAAAAGTAATAAAGGCAACAAAAATTGCTGGGAGTAAAAAGTAGAGTTTTCTCATCTTGTTAATTTTAAAAAATAAAAATTTAAAAAAGCAAAGTCCTGCAAATACAATCATCTAATCCCTGCCCTACAGCTTTTAAAGATAAATGACAATTATTAAAGAGAATATTTATGGAAAAATTTGGTGTAATATACTAAAAATAATAATTTATACTCACTTTCCGAAAAATAAATTAATGCCCTTTAATTGAGAAAATTTTAGTTGCAGGTAAATATGTTTATTTGGTTTAAGAAGAGCCAGAAAAATCAGTCAGAAAAAACAGGTATATTAAATCATTTCTAATAAACTTAAAATAAGTATAACAAAATACTACCTAATAGAAACAATCTTTCAAAATTGCATCAATAAAATGGTCGCTTTCTTTTACTTTTGCACTTCAAACAAATTATACAATGATATTATCTTCTTTATTAGATCGTTTTGCCGAACCAGAAACTTTAAAAATGGCCAAATTGGGCCGTGAACTAAGAGCACAGGGACTAGATGTAATTGACCTAAGTTTGGGAGAACCTGATTTTGATACACCGCAACATATTAAAGATGCTGCCATTAAAGCGATTAACGATAATTGGAGCCATTATACACCTGTAGCTGGTTTTGCAGATTTAAGAGAAGCTGTTTGTACAAAATTAAAAAGAGATAATAACCTCGATTATAAACCCGAAAACATTGTAACCTCAACCGGAGCCAAGCAAAGTTTGGCGAATGTAATTTTGGCACTGGCCGATGATGGCGATGAGGTAATTATTCCAACACCGTATTGGGTTACCTACTCGGAGCTGGTTAAGATTGCAAGAGCAAAAGTGGTAGAGATCAGATCAAGTTTAGAAAGTGGATTTAAAATTACGCCACAGGAATTAGAAGCAGCCATAACACCCAAAACAAAAGTGTTTATGTTTTCTTCACCTTGTAATCCATCAGGTTCAGTATACAGCAAAAGCGAATTGGAAGGACTGGTTGAAGTATTTAGAAATCATCCCAATATTTACATCATTGCCGATGAAATTTATGAATACATCAATTTTGTTGGCAAACATGAAAGTATTGCACAGTTTGAAGACATCAAAGACAGGGTGATATTGATTAACGGATTAAGTAAAGGTTTTGCCATGACGGGCTGGCGCCTGGGTTATATTGCAGCCAATGTTGACATAGCAAAAGCCTGCGAAAAACTGCAGGGCCAATTTACCAGCGCTACCTGTTCCATCACTCAAAAAGCAGCAGTGGTGGCACTTACAACCGATCTTAAGCCATCGTTTGAAATGACAAAAGAGTTTACCAGAAGAAGGGCAAGGGTGATGGAATTAATAAAAGATATCCCAGGATTTAAATGTTTTGAACCCGAAGGCGCATTTTATATTTTTCCGGATGTGAGTTATTATTTTGGGAAGAGTGATGGCGAAAATACCATCAATAATGCAGCCGATTTTTCAATGTACTTACTAAACAAAGCGCAGGTATCTTCAGTAATGGGGTTGGCATTTGGCGAGCCCAACTGTGTTCGTTTTTCGTTTGCAAATAATATGGCAAATATTGAAAAAGCCTGGGATCGTATCAAGATTGCATTGGGGAAATTGAAATAAACCCCCAGCCCCTAAAGGGGAGTTATTTGAAGACGCTACTAATTCTCAATAAGTTCAGATTGGTTGGAGTATTAGTGCAAGAATTTTAATCGTCCTTTAAATTTATACTAGTTGAACAACTCACCGCTGGCCAGCGGTGATGGAGCAAATATTTGATGCGGTTTGTAAATATCTGTGTTATCAATAACTCCAGTTCATACTTTACCCACAAAAGAAAGCGGCTTTACAAAACATGTAAAACCGCTTTCGCATTTTTAATAATTATTTTCTCAAGTTGATATATGTTTTTTGATAAACCCTAGGGCCTGCCGAAGGAAATGGTTTTGTACCAAAGTTCAGTTAGAGGGGCATCCTATAAATTTATACCCGTTAAATAACTCCCCTTTAGGGGATGGGGGCGGTGGGATAAAATATTTCATGCAACTTCATTACCTGCGGTATTAATAATTGTTGTTCATCATTTATAATAACATAATCACTTAACCGCATTTTTATATTTTCATCAATTTGTTGATTCATCCGTTTTTCAATTTCTTCTTTACTCACATTATCCCGTTGCATAGCCCTGTGTATCCTTAAACTTTTTGGAGCAAATACAGCAATCACTTTATCCAGGTTTTCCTGTGAACCGCTTTCAAAAATAAGTGCCGCTTCTTTTATTACATATTTACTTGTTTGTTGTTGCATCCAGTCGGCGGCATCTTTAATTGTTGCCGGATGAATGATTGCATTTAACTGTAAAAGTTTTTCCGGATTATTAAATACAACTGTAGATAAATAGGGGCGGTTTAATTGATCGTTCTTATAAGTTTCTATCCCAAAATATTGAATCAATTTTTCTTTAATTGCTGCATTTTCATTCATTAATCTTTTAGAGGCATCATCCGCATTATAAACCGGTATACCCAATGTTTCGAATATTTTTGCAACCGTAGTTTTTCCGCTGCCTATGCCTCCTGTAATTCCTATCCTGAGCATCACTTCCTTTTTTTTGATTACACTAATTTATACGAATTACACGAATTAAAACTTCAAATAAAAAACCAACTGCCACAGCAATTGGTTTTATAATTCGTGTAATTCGTTTGAATTCGTGTACTAAGAAATCTACTTCGTTTCAACTGGTTTATTCAAGCTGGCACTCATTTCCATGCTGATAGTGCTTTTTTCAATTTTAAGATAACTTCCCGGACTTACTTCTAAACTCAAGGTACCATCTTCATTAATTTTATTGATAACACCATGTATGCCTGCAATGGTAACCACCTTATCGCCTTTTTTTAAATCGGTGATAAAAGTTTTTTGTTGTTTTGCTTTTTTTGCCTGCGGACGAATCATAAACATCCAAAACACCAGTATCATCAAGCCCATAAAAACCAGTGAAAAACTGCTGCTGCTTTTTCCTTGCGGATCCATCATTAAAAAAATACTTAGTAATTGCATTGTTATTATATTGATTATTAAAAAATGATTGTTTAAAATTATTTTACTTCACCTACCAATTTTAAATCGTTAAATGCAGGATTTGAATTTGATGAAACCGTAATTGATTTTTCCTGATGACCTGATTTGGACTTGCTGTTGAAAACAACTTTTATGAAACCTGTTTCTCCGGTCTTTATTGGTTGTTCTGGTTTTTCAGGAATGGTACATCCACAAGTTGCCGAAACATTTGTAATTACCAAAGGAAATTTTCCGGTATTTCTGAATCTGAAACTGAATTCAACTTTTTCCCCTTCGGTAATGGATCCAAAATTAAATACACTGTCAATTAATTCAACCGTTGTTAAATTTTTTGATGCCGCTTCCATTTGCTGTAATGCATCATCAGCGATCTTGTCTTTTCTTCTTGCATCGCAAGAAAAAATTACTACTACAATTGATACCAGCAACAAAACTCTTTTCATCCTTGTAATTTTTTACGAAGTTATTGTAAATAATTTTTTAGTTAGTTGCAATAACCTTTATGCTTAAAGCGTACTGTTCTTAAAACTCTTCTTCTGAATTTTTCCTTGTGCTGTAAGTTCTTTATGAATATTATCGAGAATGCCATTTATAAAATGTCCACTTTGAGGAGTGCTGTATTCCTTTGCCAGATCAATATATTCGTTAATGGTAACCTTTGTTGGAATGGTTTCAAAATATAAAAATTCGCAAATACCCATCTGAATAACGATTAAGTCAAGTGATGCAATCCTGTCGGCATCCCAATTCTTTAATTTGGGTTTTAATAATTCCAGGGTTACCTCTTTTTTATCAATGGTTGTAAGTAAAAGGCTTCTTGCAAAATCAAGTTTTTCCTTGGTAACAATTTCATTAAAATTAAAGTGCTGCGGTTTTTGTAAAAAATTCAACATTAATAAATTCATCATTTCCGCATCATCATCCCAGTTAATAAATAACTCTTCAACATGACTAATGAAATCTTCATTGGGCAACATGAGGTTCGTAAAAATAAATTCCAGCATATCTTTTTCGCCTTTTTTATTTCTTGCCGGAATACTGATGTACTCAATGTATTCTTCAGAAGCAATCAGTTCAAAATACATTTTTTTCAATAGATTTTCATCTATTAAATGCTGTGTTTTAATTTCTGCACAAGTACTTTTAAAACTTACATCATCCAGAATTTTCCACAACAATTCGTTACCTGCAATTTTAGTATTTATATTTAAATCACTATGGGATGGCAAATGTTTGTTTGCTTTTTTAAGGGCATCTTTTTCTACATAACGGGCAACCTCGGTTATAAAATATACCAGGTAAACTATCAACTGCCGGGATAACTCCAATTGTTTGTTTAATAATTTATTGGCCTCTAGTAAATTCAACTCATTGCCAGTACTATCTAAAGTATATAAAGCCTGCATTACTTTAACCCTGATATTTCTTCTGCTAATCATTACCTGTATACTTTATTTTGGCTGCAAATTTAGGGGATTAATTTTTGGCGCTACTGATAAAATCAAGGTTAATGAAAATTTGTCGTAGTAAACACGATTTTAACTGACATCCAGTAACACAATCTGACAACAATTCGTATTCGCTTCTTTGGTATGAATTTAGACAGTTTTAAATACCTGAATATTTCAGGCTAATTTTTAAACTAACAAAAAATCAATACGATTATGGCTAAAAAAGTAAACATTACCCCCTTACACGACAGGGTGATTGTAAAAGCAGCTGCTGCTGAAGAAAAATCTGCAGGTGGAATTATCATACCAGATACGGCAAAAGAAAAACCACAACGTGGAATTGTTATCGCAGCAGGACCGGGTAAAAAAGACGAACCTGTTATGGTAAAAGCTGGCGACAGTGTTTTGTATGGCAAATATGCAGGTACAGAAATTACTGTTGACGGATCGGAATATCTGATCATGAGAGAGAGTGACATTTTAGCAATAGTGTAGCCCCCATCCCTAAATGGGTGCAAATACAGCTCTTTTAAATTTGAAAAATAATTATTTACAAAAATTAGTAACCCCTGCCGCCCTGCAGGTTTAAAAATCCCCCTTTAGGGGATAGGGGCAAAAATATTATGGCAAAAATGATATACTTCGATATCGAAGCAAGAAATAAAATGAAAAAAGGCGTGGACACTTTGGCCAACGCTGTAAAAGTTACTTTAGGACCCAAAGGTCGTAATGTAGTTATTGAGAAAAAATTTGGTGCTCCACAAGTAACTAAAGATGGCGTAACAGTTGCAAAAGAAATTGAACTGGAAGACGCTATCGAAAACATGGGTGCACAAATGGTTAAAGAAGTAGCTTCTAAAACTGCAGATATTGCAGGTGATGGTACTACTACCGCTACTGTTTTGGCGCAAAGCATTATCAGCGAAGGTTTAAAAATGGTTGCTGCAGGTGCAAACCCAATGGATTTAAAGCGTGGTATCGACAAAGCGGTTAGCATTGTTGTTGAGAATTTAAGATCTCAAAGCCAGACTGTTGGAAACGACAGCAAAAAAATTCAGCAGGTGGCTACTATCTCTGCTAACAACGACGATACCATCGGTAAATTAATTGCTGAGGCTTTCATTAAAGTTGGTAAAGAAGGTGTAATTACTGTAGAAGAAGCAAAAGGAACAGATA
>JANPAP010000403.1:0-4348 GCA_031429975.1 Chitinophagaceae bacterium | reverse complement strand
AAATACAAATCCAATTTCTTTGTTTCTAACCTCCGCCAAATCGTTATCCGGCATACGGCTTACATCTTTTCCATTTAAAATATAAGTGCCCCTTGTTAAGGAATCGAGGCAACCTAAAATATTCATCAAGGTCGATTTTCCGGAACCACTAGGGCCCATCAATGCAACATATTCATTTTTGAAAATATCCAAATTAATTCCTTTTAAAACTTTTAATTCCTGCTTTCCTAAATAATAGCTCTTAAAAATGTTGTTTAAATGTATGATGCCTTGCATGGGTTTTTTATAAATTTTTATTTGAAAAGGGTTTATTCAAAAGTTAAAAGTCAAGAGTCAAAAGTCAAAAGTTAAGAGTTATAAGTTATAAGTTTTAAGTTTTAAGTTATGAGTTATTGGTTGCTGTATTCCATTTTTAATTCTTAATTCTTAATTTTCAATTAATAATTCATTTCTTTATCACCTTTGGTACTTTAAAATATTGATCATCTTTTACCGGGGCATTTTTTAATGCTTCCTTTCTATCTATGCTGCCTTTAATAGTATCTTCTCTTAAAATATTTTCATTGTTGCTCATGTGTAATAATGGTGCAACTCCGGTAGTATCGAGTTCATTTAGTTTTTCAACAAACTGAATCATCCGTTGCAAATCAGTTTTTATAATCTCCCTTTCGGTTTTATTAAATTGAAGTTTTGATAAATGGGCCAATTTATCAATCATATCATTATTTACTTCCATCAAACAAAAATAAAGGATTAGCCTAACAAGCCTACAAGAAAAGTATAAATGGTTGCAGTAAAATAAAACTCCTTTGCACAAACTCGAAACTCTTTTTTATCTTCGCCTGCTTATGAGTAGCAAGAAGGAAATAGTAATGAGTGGCATACGCCCAACCGGTTTTTTACACCTGGGAAATTATTTTGGAGCCATCCAAAATTATGTAAAAATGCAGGAAGATTTTGACTGTTATTTTATGGTGGCCGATCTGCATTCGCTTACCACACACCCCGATACAAAAGAGCTAAAAGCTAATGTACACAGGGTTTTGGCAGAAAACATCGCCTGCGGATTAGACCCCGAAAAGGTTGCCTTGTATTGCCAGAGCCATGTTTATGAAACCAGTGAATTGTACCTGTATTTAAATATGCTTGCCTACATTGGTGAGCTGGAAAAAACGGTAACCTTTAAAGAGAAGGTTCGGTTGAATCCTGAAAATATTAATGCCGGTTTGTTAACCTATCCTGTTTTAATGACCGCCGATATTATTTTGCACCGGGCTAAATATGTACCAGTGGGAAAAGATCAGGAGCAGCATTTGGAAATGGCCCGTACTTATGTAAACCGATTTAACCATCGCTATGGAGAAGTTTTTCCGGAACCTGTTGCTTTTAATTATAACCAGGCGCTTGTAAAAGTGCCCAGCTTGGATGGTGCCGGAAAAATGAGCAAGAGCGAAAATCAACTGGCAACTTTGTACCTGGCCGATGAAGATGATATGATTCGAAAAAAAGTGATGAAGGCAAAAACAGATAGCGGCCCAACAGCACCCAATTTACCCAAACCCGATTATATTGAAAATATTTTTGGCCTGATGAAATTGGTAAGTGATACAGCTGTGGTTGATAAATTTGAAACAGATTATTCAAATTGTAATATCCGCTATGGCGATATGAAAAAACAATTAGCTGAAGACATGGTGAATTTTATTGCACCCATCCGAAATAAAGTAAACGGTATTTTAAATGATGAACAATATTTAAAAGAAGTGATGGAAAAAGGTGCGGCAAAAGCAAGGGCAAGTGCCAAACAAACATTGCAATTAGTGAGAGATGCAATGGGATTGAACTATTGATGTTGGAAAATTTTCAAAACCATTTTCAGGGATGTGGTAATGTTATAAACTTTGCCTACATTCAACCGTTTAAAAAAATATTTTACTTTACTATAAATAATTCCCCTTGGGGAAGCCGTTATGCCAAAACAAAAGAAACCCAAACATATTGCAATTGCCGGCAACATCGGCGCTGGAAAAACTACGTTGACAGAGATGCTGAGCAAGCATTATAAATGGATTCCACAGTTTGAAGATGTTGACCATAACCCTTACCTGAACGACTTTTACGAGGATATGCCAAGATGGAGTTTTAACCTGCAGATATATTTTTTAAACAGCCGGTTAAATCAATTGTTAGAAATTCAACGGGGTACCGAAACTGTAATTCAGGATCGAACCATTTATGAAGATGCCAATATTTTTGCTCCAAACCTGCACGATATGGGCCTGATGGGCAAAAGAGATTTTGATAATTATTATCAATTTTTTGAAACATTAAAATCGATGGTACAACCACCCGATTTGTTGATTTATTTAAAAGCATCGGTACCAACATTGGTATCTCAAATTCAAAAAAGAGGCAGGGAATACGAAGAAAATATCCGCCTGGATTATTTGAAAAAATTAAATGAATATTACAATACTTTTATTGATAATTATAAAGAAGGTCCTTTGTTGATTGTAAATGCAGATGTAAATAAGTTTGCTGAAAATGAAGAGGATTTGGGTAAAGTTATTTCGCAGATAGATGCTACTTTATTTGGATTGTTTTAATCTGTAAGAAAAATATAAATCGGGCAAATTAATAAACGGTAAAATAATTTTGCAATGAAAAATCATTTAGTCAATCAATTGGTTTTTCATTGCATAAAATACAAGGCCAACAGAATTTTTTACGCCAAATCTTTCCATTAATCGGTCTTTAATTGCCTCAACAGTTCTGGCACTGATGTTCATTTTAGCCGCAATTTCGGAGGCAGTAAACTCCATACAAACCAAGGTAAGCACTTCCTTTTCTCTTACACTGATAACAATTTCTGTTGACAGGGAGGGATTGAATTTTTGCTTACTGTAATTCTTTTTTATCAATATTTTATTTACAAACGGGTTTAAATAAAATCCGGTATGCATTACATCATTGATGGCTCTTTTTATTTCGGCAGGTTCAGTACTTTTTAATAAATAACCGGCAGCGCCGCAATCCATCAAGTGTCCAACAAATCGTTCATCCTCGTACATGGTTAGAATAATCACCCTTATTTTTGGAAACTCTTTGGTAATTTGTTTGGTGGTATCAATGCCATCTTTAATGGGCATTTTTAAATCGCATAAAACTACATCGGGTGTTTCTTCCCGTATTTTTATCAGCAACTCTTCGCCATTCTCTGATTCTGAAATGAATTTAATATTGGTGTACGACCTCATGGAAAGGATTACACCTTTTCTAAAAATCAGGTGATCGTCTGCTATTGCTACTTTTATAAAATCCATAATAATTACCTGAAACAAATTTAAGGAAAATGAAAATGTAAATTTTTTTCATTGTGCCAACATTCCATTTTTACTATAGTACAATTAAAAAGTTAGCCTGCTAATACCAATTTTTTAAATTAATAAGTTGAATCTTTTGGTATTTCAATCGTAACCTTATAATAAGTATGACTTGGGTCAATTTCAAAAAGTATTCTGCCATTAAGCACTTTAATACGGCTGGCAATATTCTTTAAACCCAAACCAGTAGATACATGATTCAGCCGGTCGAATTCTGTTTGAATAATGCCATGTCCATCGTGATGTAATCGCAAATAGCTATGTGTGGCATTGGCATTTTGGGTTAGGTGAATAAAGCCGGCGTTACTGTGTTTAATGATATTATTGATAAGTTCCTGTATAATTCTAAAAATCAATAATTCCTGCTCAAGTTTTAAACGGGTTCGGTAATCATGAAAACGCACACTGGCATTTAAGGAACCACTTCCATTAATTTTCTGAAATAAGTCGCTCATTGCACTTTCCAGTCCAAAGTTTTTTAGTGTGGGCGGCATCATACTGTGGCTGATATTTCTGATAAGCTGTATGGCGTCGTCAATAATTTGTTTGGCACTGTAAATAGATTGCAGCTGT
Organism: Chitinophagaceae bacterium; assembly: GCA_031429975.1. Lineage (GTDB taxonomy): Bacteria > Bacteroidota > Bacteroidia > Chitinophagales > Chitinophagaceae > Ferruginibacter. Next base: position 392 of record JANPAP010000403.1, on the reverse strand, counting down.
GCAGCAGGCTCCTGGTTAATCAGGTTTTCATTTAAATATAGCCGGGCGGTTGCTAATAATGGGCCAACATCATCATGCAGGTCGGCAGCAATGCGGTTTCTTTCTTCCTCTTGAAATTTTATAGATGCATTTAGCAAAACCTGTTGTTTTTCGGCTTCCATATGCTTCAGTTCCGCATTAAAACGGCTAACTTTTCGCTGGTGAAAGATTACAAAAAAGATAATGCCAAGCGTAAGGCTTATCATCCCTAGTGTACCAAAAAGCATAATGTAATTGGAACCGGTAGATGCATTGGCAACTTGTAAAAAAATCATTGGTGGTTAAAGGTTAGTATGTTGAGATAATGGATTAAACGTACCAAGATCGATATCTATTGTTTTGTTATTTGAATT
>JANPAP010000402.1:0-5508 GCA_031429975.1 Chitinophagaceae bacterium | reverse complement strand
GCTGTTTATTTGAGCATTGAGCTTTGAATATTGTGTATTGAATATTTTTTTTTGTGAGATTTTAATTTTCAATAATCAACAATCAAAGCTCAATAATCAATAGAAAAGCAGCCTTCTGGTTTGGCTGTTTATTTGAACCTTGAGCATTGAATATTGTGTATTGAATATTTTTTTTTGTGAGATTTTAATTTTCAATAATCAACAATCAATGCTCAATAATCAATAAGGCAGCAGCCGTTGGTTTGGCTGTTTATTTGAACCTTGAGCATTGCACATTGTGTATTGAATATCCGAACTAATTCTTTTTAAAGTTGGTAAAGAAAATAATCAATAATCAACATTCAATGCTCAATTTTCAATTGCTGAAAGCTTGATGTTTATTGTCTTAACTTGAATATTGAATATTGAATGTTGAGCATTGTGTATTGAATATTTTTTTATGCGAAACAAATTTTCAATAATCAACAAACAATGCTCAATAATCAATTACGGAACGATTTATGATTCTGAAGTCAACAGCTCCTCCCAGTACTCCGCCGCTCTTCTGGTATGAGGCACCACAATGGTTCCGCCAACAATATTTGCCACGGCAAAAACCTCGTACAATTGTTCGGTAGTTGTGCCTGCTTCATGCGCCTTGCCCAAATGATATTTTATGCAATCGTCGCAACGCAAAACCATGCTGGCTACTAGCCCCATCAGCTCTTTAGTTTTTACATCCAATGCACCAGCTGCATACGTATTGGTATCTAAATTCCATAGTCGTTTTATTACAAGATTGTCTTTAACTAAAATCACTTCATTCATTTTAGTACGGTACTCGTTGAATTCATTTACCAGGTTGCTCATATAATTTTTATTAAAAGTTTAAGCAACAAAGTTAAATTTACGCCACAACAATTCTATTGGAATTGTAAAAACCTTTTTATTCATTCGCTTAAAATATTCTACATGCGACACTGCATTTTTATTGTTGCCTTATTTGTTTTTCTTCAATCTTCGGTTGCACAAAATTTCGATTCAAAATATTATAACAGCATGCAGTGGCGCTGCATTGGTCCACACCGTGGTGGACGAACGGTAGGCGCAACGGGCATTGCAGGGCAGCCCAATGTTTTTTTTATTGGCGTAAACAACGGGGGCGTTTGGAAAACAACTGATTTTGGTAGAACCTGGAATCCCATTTTTGATGACCAACCTACCGGCAGTATTGGAGATGTTGTGGTGGCGCCATCCAATCCAAATGTGTTGTACGTGGGCAGTGGAGAGGGACTGCAGCGGCCCGATCTTTCTGTTGGTGATGGCATGTATAAATCTATTGATGGCGGCAAAACATGGAACAATATCGGCTTGAAAAATGTACAACAAATTGGTGGCTTGGCCATTGATCCTGCAAATGAAAATCGTTTGTTTGTTGCAGCATTGGGACATCCTTACGGAGCCAATGAAGAACGTGGCGTATACCGCACAATTGATGGTGGAAAAACCTGGGAAAGGGTTTTGTATAAAGATGAAAACACTGGAGCCATACAAGTTACCATCGACCCCAATAACAACAATATTATTTATGCCGATTTATGGGCCGGACGAGAGGGACCCTGGGAAAACGGCGCCGGGAACGGGAAAGAAAGCGGTCTGTTTAAAAGCATAGATGGAGGAACCACCTGGAAAAAATTAACCACAGGTTTGCCAACAGTTGAACAGGGTTTGGGCAGGATTGGCTTTTGCATTGCGCCTTCCAATTCAAAGCGGCTATACGCCACCGTTGATGCCGAAAAATTGGGGGGAATTTACCGCAGCGATGATGCCGGTGAAAGCTGGAAATTGATTGCTGCCGATGAGCGGCTCTGGAGCCGTGGCGACGATTTTGCTGAAATAAAAGTAGATCCCAAAAATGAAGATATTGTGTACAGTGCAAACGTAATGGTTTGGAAAAGTACGGATGCCGGAAACAGCTGGAAAGCCTTCAGGGGTGCACCTGGTGGCGATGATTACCACCGCATCTGGATCAATCCGGATAACACAAATATTATGTTGATTGCAAGCGATCAGGGAGCCATCATTACCGTAAATGGTGGCGAAACTTTCAGCAGTTGGTACAACCAGCCCACGGCGCAATTTTATCATGTAAGTGCCGATAATTCTTTTCCATACAATGTGTACAGTGGCCAGCAGGAAAGTGGCAGCGTTGGCATTGCATCCAGAGGAAATGATGGCGCCATTACTTTCCGTGACTGGCATCCGGTGGGGGCAGAGGAGTATGGTTATGTGGTTGCCGATCCGTTGGACAATAATATAATTTATGGTGGCAAAATTTCGAGGTATGATAAACGTACCGGACAATCTCAAAATATTTCTCCTGAAATTATCAGTAGTGGCAAATACCGTTTTATAAGAACGGCTCCCATCTTGTTTAATCCCATCGATAAAAAAACTTTGTATTATGCCGGCAATGTGTTGTTTAAAACAACCACCGGCGGAAAAAACTGGCAGGTCATCAGTCCCGATTTATCGATAGAAAATTGGGAAGTACCGGAGAGTGTAGGAATTTATGCCAAAGAAAATCCCGATAAATATTTACCGGCCAACATGAAAAGGCGTGGGGTTATTTATACCATTGCGCCCTCTTATATTGATACCAATACCATTTGGGTAGGTACTGATGACGGGTTGATTCATGTAACAAAAAACGGCGGAAAAACATGGACAAACGTAACGCCTCCATCCGTAAAAAGCTGGAGCAAAATATCATTGATGGATGCCAGTCATACGGATGTAAATACGGCATACGCTGCAGTAAATTGTATCCGGCTGGATGATATGAAACCGCACATTTACAAAACCACCGATGGCGGAAAAACATGGAAGGAAATTGTAAATGGTTTGCCCAATGATCCCATCAATGTGGTTAAAGAAGATCCAATAAAAAAGGGATTGTTATTTGCAGGAAGCGAAACTGCTGTGTATGTTTCGTTTGATGATGGCGAAAACTGGCAAACCTTGCGGTTGAATATGCCGGCCACCTCCATTCGTGATTTGGTAATTAAGGATGATGACATTGTTGTAGGAACCCACGGGAGAAGTTTTTGGATATTGGATGATATTACCTCTTTGCGGCAAATGAGTGATGCTGTATCAAAACAGCAAAGCATTTTGTTTAAGCCACAAAATACTTTCAGGGTTAGGTGGAGCATGTATTCCGATACGCCGCTGCCACAGGAAGAACCTACGGGGCAAAATCCTCCGGATGGCGCCGTGATCAATTATTATCTCAGTAACGAAACAGCAAATATTCAACTGGAAATTTTAAATGAAAATGGATTGATAATTCGTACCTACTCTTCAAAAGATACGCTATATAAAATACCCGATAACAATGTGCCGCCTTATTGGATTCGGCCACAGCAGTTACTTTCGGGCAATGCAGGGGCACATCGTTTTATGTGGGATATGCATTATCAGCCATTGAATATAGCGCCTTCATTCCCAATTTCTGCAGTGTATAAAAACACGGCTCCCGAGCCAACTTCGCCATGGGTATTGCCGGGAAAATATACCGCCAGATTATTGGTTGATGGAAAAATGTATGAGCAAAGTTTTTTTGTAAAAATGGATCCAAGGGTAAAATCAAGTACTGTTGATTTAAAATTGCAACACGATTTAAGTTTGATTTGTTACAATCAAATTTTAAAAATACCAGACAATAAAAAAATAGATGCTGAAACTAAACAGAAATATTTAAGCAATTTTATTGCACTGCAAAATGCTTTACAAGAAAGTGATGCAGCACTAACCCAGCAATTAATAAAAGCGGTAAAAGATGCTGTGAGTGCTTATGTTGCAAAAAATAAAAAATAGTATTATTAAAACAGACCAATAAAAAAATAAATTATGAGAGTTTTTATGCCTCTTGGATTTTTGATGATATTTATCCTTTGGATTTTGTATAGACTTTTAATAAAAAAAGACCTCAAGCAAAATTTAAACAGCCTGTATACTGGATTTTTATTTGTTGTAGTTTGGGCGGCAATTTATTATTTATGGGTTAGATAATTATTTTTAAAAAATTCAATTGTGTACCTAGTGATTTCCTTCGTGTTCCTTGTGGTTAAAATGTATTTACCACAAAGGGCACAAGGTTTTTCACTAAGGACTCGAAGGGTAAATTTATTTACAGTTGTTTAAAAAATCTTTTATCCCCAGCACAATCTTATCAACCATTTGTTGCTGAAATTTTTCATCGAGTATTTTTGTTTCCTCTTCCAGGTTACTGATGAATAAAGTTTCAATCAATGCATTGGGATATTCGGTAGGACTGTTCAGCATAAAATTAAAAGAACTGGTATTTCCGTATTCTTTTAAACCCAGTTCCAGCATGCGTTTGTAAATGTCGCCACTCAGGTTTTTAAATCCGGCATAGCGGTAAAAAGCACCGGTGCCTCCTGCCCTGAAAGGATCTTCACTCGAGTTTAAATGAATGCTCAACAATAAGTCGGGCAGACTGTCTCTGTAAAAAAGTATGCGTTCCTTATTGTCGAAAAATTGTTCTTTGGCACGGGTCATAATTACTTTTGCGCCTTCTTTTAATAAAGTGTTTTGCAATTTTAAACTCAATGCCAAAGTGATTTCTTTTTCAAAAGTACCGGTTGCACCAACTGCACCGTTATTGCTGCCGCCATGTCCGGCATCAATGGCAATGGTTAATTTATTCAGGGATAAATCAATGGGTTGTTGTTTTATTTTTATAAAAAGGCTATTGCCTTTATAATAAATTTGGTGGCCCCAATGTTGATCGTGTTTTAAAGTAATGGTTACCCGGTACACATCATCTTCCAGTTGCTGGTAATCCACTTCCTCAATTTCTTTTGCCGATTGCAGTTTTGTAATCCAGTTGGTATTATTTGTTGCGCCAAAAATATCCACCACAATTTTTGATGGATTGGTTAATTGAAACGATTGATAAGGCAGCTTTGCAAACAAGCCAATCCTTACATAATCAAAGCCATTTTCGCCATACACATTCCATTTATCTGTTAAGGATGCTGGCGCAAAACTTCCTTTAGGCATCAGGGTTATATGCTCTTCGGGAATGTATGCAATTCTTGTTTTTGCCAACTGTACTTTGTAATGCGTACCCACTTTACCAATTATTTTCAACACAATATTGCTGTCGATATAACCAATTTTTGCACCACCCAAACGGTCATCTCCAAGGCCATATTCCAAATGTGCCAGCCTGCCTTTTGTTATGGCAATATCCGATGCCAGTGGAGATAGTATGGAAAATGTATTACGGGTTTCACGGGTAAAAGATTTACCACTGCTATCTGTAATTGTAACCGGAAATTTCAACATCGAAAAACTGTCGGAATTAGTAACTGTGTATTCTCCCTGGTAAATGCCAGGCATGCCCTTGCTTTGGGTAACGGGCAATTCAAACAAAGTAGTTCCTTGCAGGGTTTTTACAACAGACTGTGGTAGGGCTTTTACTTTAAAATTTATTTTATC
>JANPAP010000401.1:0-7999 GCA_031429975.1 Chitinophagaceae bacterium | reverse complement strand
ATTAAAAAATCCCGGTGATGCCGGGATTTTTTAATGCATATAATTTAAGTTTTTACTTAATTAAAAATGATAGCCTACTTTTAATCCGATACTAAAATTAAATCCGGTTTGCGAATAAGTTGCAATACCTTCATCGGTAATTTTGTTGGTAGAATAATCGAAGTTACCTATATATTTTGAACCCTTGGCTGTACGCAAACCTATGCCGGTAGTGTACTCCAGCGTTAATTTGTCGTATACCGATTGGTAACCCCAGTGCACCATTAAATCGCTGATATTTTCATATTCGCTTTTTGAAGCACCACTATTTTTTGGATCGCCATTGGCATTTACAACCAGACCGGGAATTGAATATTTGTAACTGTAATAATCATACGATGCACTTAAAAAACTACCATCGGGTGCTTCGCTTTCAAAATACAAACGGGGTTGAATTGAAAACATATAGCCAATTGCAGGTTTTCTATAATCGAAACTAAAGAGCCTTTCTGAAGCATCCGTTTTTGAACTGTTATCACCCCAAGGATAATTGATGTTGTTTATATTGCCTTCTTTTTGAATAGCACTTCTTAGATAATTTTTTGAAGTTAAACCCACACCAACCTGTACCGTAAAAAAGTCGTTAATCCTTCTTTCAAAATATACCGGAAATGAACCACTGATAAAACCTAGTGGTGCTATTTTTATCACATTGTCTTCTCCCGATTTGCGGCTTTTTTTCTTTTCGCTAGCGGTTTTGTTTTCATTAAAAATTACAACAACGGTACTGTCCTTGCGGTTTTTATTATTTTGAGCCGATGCAATTGTATGCATTAAAAAAAGGATGCTTACAACAAATAAAATTTTCTTCATGTTCAGTTTTTAAATTTAATTTGCCAAATATATCATATTTAAACAAATAAAATTTTTATGAAGGGAATTTTTTTAATGTCATTTTGTATTGCTTTATTAAGCAATGTGGTTGCCCAAAAAGTTGAAATAAACTGGGGGCAGGAAAGTAAAAAAGAATTATCATTCCGGTCGTTTGTAAGGGGCAAGGGAAATGATATGATTAAACTTTGTTTTGAAGAAAAGCGGAAAGGTATTTTTGGACAAAACTCTACCTATACCCCAGTGCTTACAAGGTATAATGAAAAACTTGCCGAACAAACTGAAAGGTTGATTGAAGCCGATGAGTCGGGTATTGAATTTAATAACCTGTTAAGCGTAAAAGGCAAATTGTTTTTGTTCACCAATCAATATGATAAGGAATCTAAAACCACTAATTATTATTGCCAACCTTTAAATATTGAAACCTTAAATCCAGATGGAAAGGCGATCAGTTTAGGCGCTTTTGATGCAGTGAAGCGATCGTCTCAGTCTTCAGTAGGGTATGAGTTATCAAACGATTCAACTAAAATTTTGATGTTTGGAAATAATGCGTACAAGAAAAATGAAAATGAAAAATATTATATCGGCGTGTTGGATAACAACATGAATAAACTTTGGAATAAAACCATTGAACTTCCTTATAAAGATAAATTTGTTGCGGTTGAAGATCAATTGGTAACTAATGAAGGCAAAGTAGGTGTATTGTTAAAGCACTACGATCAGGAAATTTCGAGGGAAGCCATTAAAAAAGACGGTTCAAAAATCCCATCTTACAAAACTAAATTATTGGTTTACGATAAGGATAACGAAGCGCCTGTTGAGTATGTACTGGATTTAAACAATAAGTTTGTACATACCCTGCAACTGGCCGACGAAAATAAAGAGAGCATTGTTTTGTTTGGATTGTACAAAGAAAAATACAATGGCTATATCTCCGGATTTTTTACTGCAACATTCGATAAAAACAGTAAGACGGTTACTACCAAAAACATTAATAAGTTTCCGGATGAATTGGTTGAACAAATTAAAATTGACAAGCAGGGTAGTGATAAAGAAAAAGATCCAGGATTGTCAAGTGCCTTCAGATTATCACAAATGGTAGAAAGAGAAAATGGCACCCGTGATTTTGTATTGGAATTCAGCAGCGAAATTTATGTGCCGCCAAGCACTACTTATATCAATGGCCGAATGTCGACTACGCCTGGATATTGGATGTACAATTATGGCGATATTATTGATATTAATCTTGCTAAAGATGGTAAAGCAATTATTGCAAGAATTCCAAAAATGCAAACCTCCAGAGATATCCGTTATTACAGCAATTTTAAGGCATTAATCAATCATGATAAACTGCTGGTTTTTTATAATGATGATGATGATAATATTGATCGGGACATCAATAAAAGACCGGATCCTTTACACAAGTTTAATAAAAGCGTTTTTGTAATGGGCGTTATTGATAAAGGGGGCAATGTTTCCAGAGAAATTTTATACCGGAATAAGGATAATAAATTAACTACTGCCACAAGGGTTTGTATGCAGATTGATAAAACCCGTTTGGGATTATATGCTCAAAAATTAGGTGGTTTATTTTCATCAGGAAAAGACATGATCGGTATTTTGGAAGTGAAATAATTTTTACTAAAATTTAGTAAGGATAATAATAGGGCTGCAATTTTGCAGCCCTATTTGTTTTAACTAATATTTTTTATGCTTCCAGCAAATCGCTGTCGTCGGTGCCATTCAGTAAAGGAATATCTGCAACAGAAGCGCCTGCAATACCTTTTACTGAACCGTACATGCCACTGGTATTGATCAAAACTTTTTCCAATTGCTTTTCTCTTTCCTTCCAAATTTTTTCCATCTGAATCCGCTCCCGGCCGATGCCATTTTTAATACTCATAAATCCTTCAACAATGGCTTCCATCTGTCCACGGAATTCGTTGCCGGTTAAAAAATCATACAACATCTGCATTTTATCGCCTTTGTTTTCCTGGCTTATCTGCATGGCATGAATATTAATAATTCCATTACGCAATAAATAAGCAACACTGTTTACTTCGGTAAAATTGCAAATCCAGATACCTTCTTTTTCACCAAAACGTTCCATATCTTTTGGAAAAATTTGCGTTACCAAAATGGCCACATCTGCGCCACGGTTTCTTTTATCGGCTTTTAATTTATCTACCCAGGCGTTGCTCCATGCTTTGGTTCGCTTGCTTTCATAAATAATTTTACCACATTCCTTGCCGGCACTGTTTCGTACAATTTGTATACAGTCGGCACCTTCAACACCCTTGCCTACTTCATCAATCATATCAAAAGGAAAATTTTCTTTTAAAATTTCTTCCAGTAACAATTCCTGTACTTCTCCCTGCCGTTGCATAGAACCCTGATCTGCCCTGCGTTTCATTTCTTCGGCCAGTTTTTTTTGTTCATCTAATTGCAATTGCATTTCTTTTAGCTTCAATTGAAATTCCGATTCTTTCAATTGTGTTTTTTCATTTTCCTGGTTGCGGATCTGTGCTGCAATGGTTGATCTTTCTTCCTGCATTTTTTTTTGCAGCGTTATTTCCATCTCGGCTTCTTTATTTTTTAAGGCTTGCTCCAGCTGCAAAAATTCCATTTCTTTTTTTCGGGCTTCTTTTAATTTTTCTTCATTGTCTTTATTGTTATTTTCCAGTAACCGTAGTTTGTTTTCAAAATCTGCACTGATACTTTTTTTAAGTTGCTCCTGTAATTCGGTTTCTAATTTCAGTTTTTCTTTTTGAAGTTTTTCGGCAAACAATTCATTTTCTCTTTTTCTCGAGTCTTCAAATTTTTCCTGATCCAGTTGCAGTTTTTTTCTATCCTCTTCAATTTTTTCTAATGATACATTTAGTTTTTGTTGGTATTGCAATTGCAATTTTGATTCGATATCGGCTGCCAGTACATTTTCAGCATCAAACAATTCGCCGCAATTAGGACATTTTATATTTGTGGGCATGTTGTATTTTTTTACAAGATAAGAAGAAGCCAATTATTTGCACTGTTCAATTATTAAAAGTTTGCAATAAATGAATGGCATAAAAAAAAGGATAAATGCTGTAAACATTTATCCTTTTAAAAACAGGGATTTTATTTTTAATTATTAATTAAAAGGTTGCACCAAATGATAAGAAAACACTTCTGCCATCGGCTGGTAATACGCCCGGGCCGGGGTATCCACCAGATCGACGGGTAAAATAATTTTGATTGGTTAAATTATTTATGCCCAATTTAATATTGTAGTTTTTGGTCCATTTGTAGGTTGCCGTAATATCAACAACATTGTAAGAAGGAATCAATCCGGTTTGCCCGTTTGAGGTTGGCGTTACGGTATTGTTGGCATCCGAAAATGTACTGCCCACATAGCTTAACTGGGTTGTAAGGATGAAGCCTTTATGTGAAAATGTAACGCCGGTTCTGATAATATTTTCTGGTGCATTTTCAACCAGTTTATTTTTCAGATTCGATTCAACCAATGTATTTCCACTTTTAGTAACCACTTTAAGGTTGCCATATTTTGCATCGGTATAGCTGTAAGAAATAAATGCATTTACATCTGAGTTAGTTAGCTTTTTTGCAAAGGCTTTTACAAAACTAAATTCTACCAGCGCTTCAATACCCTTGCTGCTGCTGCTTCCTACATTGGTACGGAAATTATAAAAACTGCCATCCAGTTTTTGTTGGGTAATAGATCCTACACGGTTATTGTATTGCAAATAATAAGCACTCACATCAAACAGTAAATAAGATTTTACTTTACCCCGATAACCTGCATCCATATTATATCCTTTCGAATCGGTAAGGTTTGCATCAATTACATCGGTTGTTGGTGGTGCCGTTAAATCGCCAAATTGAATGGGTCGGTATGCCTGTGTAATATTGCCATACAACTCAGTTAGTTTAGAAACATGAAACTCGGTTCCAACACCAGCCAAAACAAATGTTCGGCTGCGTTGCTGATCTTGTAAAACTATCGGACTGCCATTGGAATTATAACCATTAATGCCACTTGCTTTTCCGTTTACATATTCAAAACGTATTCCGGGAATGATTAATAATTTATTAAACCTGAAAATGTTTTCGGCAAATACAGCCGTGTTTACCGATTTGTATAAAATGTCTTTTGGCCATCCACCACTTGCAACTTTGCCAACATAATCGGATCCGGTATTTGCAACGCCATCTCTGTAACGCTGTGTGGAACCGCTATACAGCCTGATGCCTCCCGAAAACGTACTGTTCATTTTACCAATAGAATAATCGGTAAGGTATCTTGCTTCCAAGCCATTATTGCGGTAGTAATCAATATCCAACGTACGGCTGTTATAATCTAATGTTGCAGGATTAATGGAATCTTTTGTAGTAATCGGTTTAATGTATCCAACACTATTTCGGTTACCAAAAATAGAAAATATTTTTACATTCAATCTCGATTTAGAGTTGATTTCATAATTGGAAATGAGTGCCAATGTGGTCCATTTTATATCGAACCAATTGCGGCTTCTAAAACTTTGTTTTGCATTTTCATTAAATTGTACGTCGGTCAATCCGCCGGGTTGCTGGCTTCTTTGCTGGGCATGCATTATTTCAGCAGTAATTTTCAATTTATTATTGATGGCATAACTGTAAGTTGCAAAAGCCGTGTTGGTATAATACTTACTGTTTTGTCTCCATCCATCTGCATTGCGGTGATCGAAAAAAGCATAGTAGTGCGATTTTTTATTTTTACCACCAACGGCATTGTAGGAATTAAATAAACCATTGCTGCCAACCGTTTGTTGGGTTTCAATTTGAAAGGGTTTTTTAATTTCGCTGCCATTGCGTAAAATATAATTTACCATACCGCCAAATTGCGGACCGTATTGTAAAGAACCTTGCCCACGAATTACTTCAATGCGTTGTACCGCCTGCAATTGCGGATTGTAATAGGCTTCCGGATAACCATAAGGATCGGCAGAAATATCGTAACCATTTTGGCGAACATTAAATTCCCAACTGCGGTTGGGGCTCAGGCCTCTTGCAGCAATGCCAATCTGGATACCGCTTCCATCGCTTTCCCAAATTTGAATACCCGGAACTTTTGCCATCACCTGCCGCATGGTATTGGTAACAACATTGCCATTGATATTATCCATAACAATCAGCGAATTTTTTTTGCCGGCGTAAATGGATGTGCCAACAATTTCTGGTAATTGATGGATATCACTTTTGCTATTGATACCTACAACTGTTATTTCTGGTAAATATTTATTGCTGAATGTATCGGTTATTGGTTGTTGTTGTGCATTGGTATTTGTAGCCACTACTAAAAATAGTGTACAGCAAAACAACTGTTGTTTAAACTGTTTGATCATCATAAAATTCATCTTGCTTTAATTTAATTTTTGTGTGCTGCAAAATTGTACCAGCATCTGAATAATTGGAGTAGCAATTAGAAAAAATGTTTGCGCAAAAAGGAAATTGAAATTTAAACTGAAATTATTTTTTATAAAAAATGCTCGGATGATTGCAAATACTAAATGGTTTAAAAACTACAAAAGCCCCAATGACAGGGGCTTTTGTTTATATTTTTATAAAGTGAGTTTACTCTACCGTTGATATTTTAATAATATTGGTTGATAAATGAAGATCGATTGGGGTACTTCCGGTATTTACAACCGTATCGCCGGGTTTTAAAAAACCTCTTTCTTTTAAAATATTTAACTGATCATAAAAGATATCATCTAAACTTTCTTCCTCGCCATAATAAATTGCTCTTACGCCCCAACTTAAACTTAATTGATTGATTAAACTTTTTTCTTTACTAAAAATAAAAAGAGGTGCTTTAGGCCGGTAACTGCTCAGCATAAATGCAGTGTAGCCGCTTTGTGTCATACCGACCAATGCATCTGCATTTACATCTTTGGCCAATTTACAGGCACTCGAACAAAGTGCATCGCTTAATAAAGATGGTGAGTGGGGTTGAGGGGTAAGTATATCATCCCGGTCGAAATTGTAAATATTATTTTCAACTTCCAAAATAATTTTCTTCATGGTTTCTATTACCAATGTTGGGTAGTCGCCCATAGCAGTTTCGCCACTCAGCATTAATGCATCGGCTCCTTCTAAAACGGCGTTGGCTACGTCGGTTACTTCACTACGGTTGGGTTTGGTACGATCAATCATACTCTCCATCATTTGTGTGGCGACAATCACTGGTTTTGCCCGGTGCATGCATTTTAAAATGATGTCTTTTTGAATGAGGGGTACCTGCTCAATGGGAACTTCAACACCTAAATCGCCACGGGCAATCATGATACCATCGCTTTGAATAATTATATCCCGGATATTTTTTAATGCCTCGGGCATTTCAATTTTTGCAATGGCTTTTATTTTACTGTTTTTTTCTTTGATCCTGTTTTTTAATTCAATAATATCATCGGCATGACGGACAAATGAAAGCGCTACCCAGTCTAGGTTTTGTTCAATTATAAATTCAAGGTCGATAATATCTTTTTCAGTAAGTGAGGGCATGGTTAATGCAGAGTCGGGCAGGTTAACGCCTTTTTTTGGTAACAAGGTACCACCCAATGTTACCGAAATTTTAATTTCAGCATCGTTTAAAATCTCTTCAACCTTAACTTCCATTTTGCCATCGTCTAAAAAAATACGGTCGCCAATCTTAACATCCTTTGTAAGGTTTGGATACGAAACATAAATTCTTTTTGAAGTGCCAATAATTTTTTCTGTGGTAAAAATAATTTCACTGCCATCAACCAATTCTATTTTCCCATTTTCCAAATCGCCCACTCTTAATTTAGGGCCTTGTAAATCGCCTAAAATTGCCAGGTTAAATGGTTCGTTTTTATTGATGGCTCTGATAAATTCTATGATTTTAATTTTGTCTTCATGAGAGCCATGAGAAAAATTTAGGCGAAAAACATTCACACCTGCTTTTACCAGTTCTAATAATTTTTCGTAGGTAGAACATGCCGGTCCAACTGTTGCTACAATTTTGGTTCTTTTAATACTATGTTTTATGCCAGCTTCTTTATCCATTTGTTTGTGGAGGTATTTGTTAATGTGTTTACTCATGTTTTTTGATATTCCAAAATTGACTTGT
>JANPAP010000400.1:0-4770 GCA_031429975.1 Chitinophagaceae bacterium | reverse complement strand
CTGCCTGCACTAAAGGCTTCAATAGTTTCGCCCCCATACATTTTTGCAAATGCCTGGCTCATTTGAGAGCGGTTGCTATTCTCTACACAAACAAAAAGTATTTTTTTTGTTGCTGCTTCCTGAAGGGGCGTTTTTATAATTGTATCCATTTAAAATAATTTTGACAATTTTTTATTAACAGCAACCGCTGCCTGGTTCACAACAATTTCTGTCATCCTTTGCCGGTTTTTCAGCATACACGGTAATGCTGGTTATTTTTGTTGCTCCATTTTTATAGGCTGCAATTTCTTCATCATTTAAATAATTTTTCAAAATAGCATCGGGAATAATAATTTCTTTTTCTTTTTGCAGAACGATATTTTTAAACCCTGCTTCTTCAATCATTTTAAGATACACTTCTTTTTGTATGGCACCGCTTACACAACCTGCGTAAAATTCTGCAACCTCTTTCCATCTGTTTGGCAATTCGCCATCCAGCACAATATCCGAAATTGAAAAATGTGCTCCGGGTTTCAGCACTCTAAAAATTTCGCTGATCACTTTGTGTTTATTGGGTACTAAATTCAACACACAATTGCTTACAATTACATCGGCATAATTTGCGGTTACCGGCATATCATCAATATCGCCCAACCTGAATTCTACATTATTAAATTGCAGTTTTTCTGCGTTTATTCTTGCCTTGTTAATCATTGCCTCGGTAAAATCAATGCCCAATACTTTTCCATTTTCACCAACAATTTTACGGGCAATAAATGCATCGTTACCGGCACCACTTCCCAAATCAATAACGGTATCGCCGGCTTTAATTTTTGCAAATTCTGTTGGCAATCCGCAACCCAAACCCAAGTCTGCATCCGGATTATAGCCTTCCAGCTTTGTATAATCATCACTCATGATAGTATACACTTCATCCCCACAACAAGAGGATGTTGCTCCACAACAGGAAGCCTCATTTTGTTCTTTTGATTGATCGGCAATTGCGCCGTACTTTTCTTTTACCAGATTTTTAATTTCTAATTCTGTTTGCATGATTTTTAATTTTTGCCACCATCCCCTAAAGGGGTGATGAGGTGAGTTTATAAATTATTTTTAAAGTTTTCTTTAAGAAATTGTAATCAACAGCAGGCTTTTTCATTTTGCACTTTCAATTTATTAAACAGGAAACTGAACTCCCCCATAAATTTTTCAAAGGCTTTCCAGTTAATACAATAACAGCTCCTCGGCCCGTCAACCGTGCCGGTTATTAAACCGGCATTTTTTAATTCTTTTAAATGCTGGCTTACGGTGCTTTGTGCCAGCGGTAATATTTCAACAATCTCCCCACAAATACATTCGTTATGTTGTGCCAATGTTTTTAAAATGGCAATACGGGCAGGATGTGCCAATGCTTTTGCAAAGTTTGCCAGATCCTGTTCTTTTTGAGTAAATGCTTCTTTTTTGTGAATTGCCATTTTTATTAATCTTATATCGCAAATATACGATTAATAAAATACCATCAAAATTATTTTTTGGTCCTTGGTTATTTTTAAATAATTACCCAATAGTATTTTAAAGCAGATTAGAAGCACTTGATCCGACATTTTAAAAAAGATAACAAGCCTTTTTGGGTTGAAAAACTTTCCTTACAGATTTATATATATTTTTGCCACGTTTAAAATTTGGAATCATTATGCATAAAATACTTATTACAGGTGGCGCTGGATTTATCGGATCTCATTTAACCCGTTTGTTTATCAATAAATACCCACAATACCAGATTGTAAATATTGATAAATTAACCTACGCCGGTAACCTTGAAAACCTGAAGGACATTGAGGATAAGCCCAATTACCTATTTGTAAAAGGCGATATAACCGATGCTGCCTTATTAAATAAATTATTTGCGGAGCACCAGTTTACTGCAGTACTGCATTGTGCTGCCGAAAGCCATGTTGACCGCTCCATAACTGATCCATTAGCATTTGTAACCACCAATATAATGGGTACTGCTACCCTGTTACAGGTTGCTAAAGAAAATTGGAAGGGAGATTACGACAATAAAATATTCTACCATATTTCTACAGATGAAGTGTATGGTTCCTTGGGTGCCGAAGGTTTTTTTACCGAAGAAACGGCTTACGATCCCCGTAGCCCCTACTCGGCTTCAAAGGCTTCTTCCGATCATCTGGTAAGGGCATTTTTTCATACCTATCATTTACCCGTAAAAATTTCAAACTGTAGTAATAATTATGGGCCTTATCATTTTCCAGAAAAACTAATTCCACTTTGCATTCATAATATCATCAATAATAAACCACTACCCATTTATGGTAAGGGCGAAAATATCAGAGACTGGCTTTATGTTGAAGATCATGTAAGGGCCATTGATGTAATTTTTCATAATGGAAAAATTGGAGAAACTTACAACATTGGTGGCCACAACGAATGGACCAATATTGCATTGGTAAAAGAACTTTGCAAACAAATGGATAGCAAATTAGGCCGGCCGGTTGGCGAATCGGAAAAACTGATTACCTATGTAAAAGACAGGGCAGGACACGATTTGCGTTATGCCATTGATGCTACAAAATTAAAAAATGAATTGGGCTGGTTGCCTTCCTTACAATTTGAAGAAGGTATATCAAAAACGATTGACTGGTATTTAAATAACAGCGAATGGCTGAACCATGTAACCAGTGGCAATTATCAAAATTATTATACAGAACAATATCATAAACGTTAATAAATGAAAGGAATCATCTTAGCCGGCGGAAGCGGCACCAGACTTTATCCCATTACAATGGGCATCAGTAAACAATTGATGCCGATTTATGATAAGCCTATGATTTATTATCCCCTCAGCACTTTAATGCTTGCAGGTATTCATGAAATATTAATCATTACCACACCCGACGACCAGCCTCAGTTTATTCGCTTATTGGGTGATGGCTCCCAATGGGGTTGCAAGATTGAATATGCCAAACAAGAAATACCAAACGGACTGGCGCAAGCATTTGTAATTGGCGAAAAATTTATTGGCAACGACAGCGTGGCCTTGGTACTGGGTGATAATATTTTTTATGGTACCGGATTCAGTAATTTATTACAATCTTCAACTAAAATTGACGGTGCAATCATCTTTGCATATCCGGTAAGTGATCCGGAAAGATATGGTGTTGTAGAATTTGATGCCGACTTTAATGCAATCAGTATTGAAGAAAAACCACTGCAGCCAAAAAGCCACTATGCTGTGCCCGGATTATACTTTTACGACAACAGCGTTGTAAACATTGCCAAAAATATTGCCCCAAGCTCCAGGGGCGAATTTGAAATTACTGACGTAAATAAAACCTATCTGCAAAATAAAAACCTTAAAGTAGGCGTTTTAAACAGGGGATTTGCCTGGCTCGATACCGGAACGTTTGAATCGTTGAACGATGCAAGCGAATATGTACGGGTAATTGAAAAGCGGCAAGGCCTTAAAATTGGCTGTCCCGAAGAAATTGCCTGGAGAATGGGTTTTATAACCAAGGACCAATTATTAAAGGAAGCAGAAAAGCTGCAGAAGAGCGGATATGGGGAATATTTAAAAAGAATTTGTCAATAATATCTAAATAAAAATAACAGTCAGTTGAGATGAATATTCAGTTGGTAAATCCAAATAATTTACAATCCCTTTCACTATCCGATAATGGGCTCAACAGTAATCAATCTGTTGTTTTTCCGTTTATCAATGGTGCCTACCGTATTGTAAAGGATGATAACTACACTGAAAATTTTGGTTATCAATGGAACAAATTCAGTGGCACACAAGTTGATAAAACCAGTAACCTGGATATAAGCAAAACCCGTTTTTTTGCCGAAACAAACTGGGATAAAGAAGACCTTACCGGAAAAAATATTTTGGAAGTAGGTTCTGGTGCTGGTCGTTTTACACAAATTATTTTAGACAATACAAACGCAAATGTATTCAGTGTTGATTACAGTAATGCGGTAGAAGCAAATTATAAAAATAACGGCCCACACGAAAGGCTGCATTTATTTCAGGCAAGCATTTATGATATGCCTTTTGCAAAGGAACAATTTGATAAAGTTGTTTGCATTGGTGTTTTACAACATACGCCCGATTTTGAAAAATCGGTAAAAGCATTAATTGATATGGCGAAACCCGGCGCCGAAGTGGTGGTTGATTTTTACAGCATCAATGGTTTTTGGACAAAGCTTCAGGCAAAATATCTTTACCGCCCAATCAGCAAAAGAATGGGGCATGGTAAATTATACAGAGTAATTGATAACAATATTGACTGGATGATTGCTGCAAGCCGCTTTTTTTCAAAAATAGGATTAGGCAAAATTGTAAACCGCTTTATTCCTATTTGCGATATTGATGGCACTTTGCCAGAATCCATATCGTACCAGCAGTTAAGAGAAATGTGTGTGCTCGATACTTTTGATATGTTCTCTCCACAACACGATCATCCTAAAAAAATAAATACCGTTGTTAACTGGTTTAAAAAATACGGTATGGAAGCAGTTAAAGGCGAAAAAATAAAATACGATAATTGTGTTGCATCGGTGGTAAAAGGAATAAAAAAATAAAGCCTAAAACTTTTCCTTTTGCTGATGTAAAAAATTATACTGCACTTCATGACATTGGCAAAATCTTTCAGCATTTATACAATTGCTTCCTTTTTTAATAAAGGATTAATGGCGGTACTTGCTTTTTTTTTGTCGCACTATATTCTTCCTGCCGACAACGGAATGCTTTCTTTATACAATGTGTTTATT
>JANPAP010000399.1:0-3393 GCA_031429975.1 Chitinophagaceae bacterium | reverse complement strand
AAAACCTTACTGCCGGTAATGGCTGCAGCATGCAGCCCCATTGCTTTCCCAAAAGTATGTATAACTGCAAACACTTCATTTTGCAATTGATTTTTACAAACCAGTCCTTCGCCATTTTCACCATATAAACCGGTGGCATGTGCTTCATCAACAATTAAAATAGCCGCATGTTTTTTACATAAAGTTGCAATTTCTTTTAAGGGTGCTTCATCACCATCCATTGAATAAACTGATTCGACTACAACAATTTTTTTACCGGTTGCAAGCAATATTTTTTTTTCAAGATCTTCCAGATTGTTGTGTTTAAACCGAAGGCGGTTTGCATAACTTAATCGCATGCCATCAATGATGCTGGCATGGATATATTCATCTGAAATAAAAGTATCGCCTTTGCTTGCGATGCAACTGAACAATCCAACATTTGCCATATAGCCGGTATTGAAAATCAAAGCTGCATTACGCTGGTGAAATTTTGCAATGATGGTTTCTGTATCTTCTGCCAGGGCTGAGTTTCCGGTGATGGAACGGGAGCCGGTAGCGCCAGATGGCAAACCTTTTTTATCAATATTGATTAAAGATTCTGATTGTGCAAAACCTAAATAATCGTTGGAACTGAAATCGATTTTATTATCGGCATAAATTAAAGTACGCAGGGTGCCAATCGATTCTTTTTCGGCTAATTTTTGTTGTAAGTGTTCGTCGAATTGTTGGTTGCTGTTCACAGCTGTTTATTTAGAGATGCTTTAAGAAAGGAAGTCAAGTTTTTAAAACTTGACTTCCTTATAGCTGCATATAATTAAGCTAATTCTTTTCAATTGATTCTTTAAAAGCCTTACGGGGCGTTAGTCCCAACATTTTAAACATTTGCATATCCGTATCAAAATCGGGGTTGGGTGTAGTTAAAAGTTTTTCGCCTGCAAAGATGGAGTTGGCGCCGGCCATAAAACAAAGTGCCTGTTCGGGAATAGTCATTTCATTTCTGCCTGCCGATAAACGAACCACCGATTTTGGCATTAAAATTCTTGCTGTTGCAATCATTCGTAACATTTCATCTATGCCAATCCGGGGATTATTTTCTAATGGGGTACCCTCAACCGGTACCAATGCATTGATGGGTACTGAATCGGGGTGTTGCTCCATGGTAGATAAAGTGTGTAACATTTTTACACGGTCGTCATCTGTTTCGCCTAAGCCAACAATTCCGCCACAACAAACACTCAGCTTTGCTTTACGAACATTGTTGAGGGTATTCAATCTGTCATCAAAAGTTCGGGTAGTAATAATGTTATTGTAATTGTCGCTACTGGTATCAATATTATGGTTGTAGGCAAAGCAGCCGGCTTCTTTTAATTTTTCGGCTTGCTCGTACGTAAGCATACCAAGTGTGCAACAAACTTCCATGCCCATATCATTTACTTCACTCACCATTTCCAGCACCCGGTCAAAATCTCGGTTGTCTCTTACCTCACGCCAGGCCGCACCCATGCAGAGTCTGGAGGCACCATTTGCTTTGGCTACTGCTGCTCTTGCTTTCACTTTTTCAACCGTCATCAGTGGCTCTACTTCAATATCGGTATGGTAACGGGCAGCCTGTGGGCAGTAGGAACAATCTTCTTTACAGCCACCTGTTTTTATAGATATCAGGCTGCTGATTTGTACTTCGCTGTAAGCTTTATTTTGACGATGGATGGTGGCTGCATCAAAAATTAAATCAAGCAAAGGTTTGTAATAAATACTTTTTATCTCTTCTAAAGTCCAGGTGTTTTTTACAGTCATTGGATAAATTATTTTTATTAAGAATTGGGCAAAGATATTTGTTTAGTACGATTCACTTTCGTTGGGAAAATCTCTTTCTTTTACATCGCTGATGTATTGTTTGATGGCAACAGAAATCTGTTCATCCAGATTTAAATAACGACGCAAAAATCTAGGATTAAAATCTGTATTAATACCCAGCATATCGTGCATTACCAGCACCTGTCCATCGCAGTGTGGCCCGGCACCAATACCAATGGTAGGAATATTTAAACTTTCGCTAACCTGCTTGGCTAAAGCTGCCGGAATTTTTTCGAGTACAATCGCAAAGCAACCTGCTTCCTGCAACAGCAAGGCATCTTTGCGTAATTTATCAGCTTCAACTTCATCGGTAGCTCTTACTATATAAGTGCCAAATTTATTAATGGATTGGGGCGTTAAACCCAAATGTCCCATTACCGGAATACCAGCGCTTACAATTTTTTTTACTGAGTCGATCACTTCTTCGCCACCTTCTAATTTTACCGTATGAGCTCCACTTTCTTTCATAATTTTTATGGCCGATGCCAATGCTATTTCGGAATTGGATTGATAATAGCCAAAGGGAAGATCCACTACAATTAGAGCTCTATCCCTTGCTCTTACTACACTTTGAGCATGGTAAATCATTTGGTCGAGGGTAATAGGCAGGGTAGTGGTATGGCCCGCCATTACATTGCTGGCACTGTCGCCCACTAAAATAACATCAATGCCGGCAGCATCAAATAATTTTGCAAATGAAAAGTCGTAAGCCGTAATCATAGAGATTCTTTCTCCAGATGCTTTCATTTTTTGAATGGTGTTGGTGGTAACTTTTTTGAATTCTTTATCAGGTGCCATGATAGTGGTTTATAATTTTTTGAAATTATTGGAGTTTTGGCCCTGCATTAGAATAAAACAATCTCCCAATTTTTAACTGCAATTGTAAAAGTAAAAAAGTTTTTGGTTTTTGATGATTTAATAACCTGTTTTTATTAAACAGTAAATAATAAAGCGACTTGATTTATTTATTTTACTTCATCCCATAAATGCCGAATCAATCCATCTGCCAAGCCAATTTTTGGAACATAAATTTCGTTGGCGCCGGCCCAACGCATGGCATTGGTATAAATTTGTAATGCCGGTACTATTACATCGGCACGATCGGCTTTTAAATTATATTTTATAATGCGGTCTTCCAAAGTAACATTGCTTAATTCCTTTTGATAATCTTTTAATAAATCCAACAGTAAAGGTTTGCCATCTTTCTTTTTACTCATCGAAAAAATTTTATTGATATTGCCACCGCTACCAATGGCAATTACTTCTTGATGTCCCTTGGTTACTGCTTTAATATTATCTTTCAACTCATCCCATTCTATTTCGGAAACCATATTTTTTAAAATGCGGATGGTGCCAATATTAAATGATTTTTTAAAAATTAAAATGCCATTGTTAAAAAAAGAAAGTTCCGTACTTCCACCACCCACATCAATGTATAAATAGCTGTGATCCTTGTCCAGGTTTTCTGCAATATGATTTTCGTAAACCAATACGGCTTCTACATCGCCGCTGATAACTTCAATGGCAATGCCGGTTTCGAGCTTTACATTTCTGATA
>JANPAP010000398.1:0-5148 GCA_031429975.1 Chitinophagaceae bacterium | reverse complement strand
TTTTTTGAGCTTATGAGACAGCCTCTTTTATATTTTCGGCAAGTCTTATTATTTTTTTACCACAACTGCTTTAGCAAACATTTTTTTCTTTGCAACCAAATATGCAAAAATTAATCCGCTAACTAAAAAAGCCAGGTTCATATTATCGTCGAAAGGTACATCGGGGTTACCTCCCGGAGTTCTGCCATTAATAGATGCCGGCCTTCTGATTGAACCTCCTCTGGGCCCTAATCTTGGGTCAGCCGCAGGATCTGCATTTGTTGCATTGATACCCGTTCCATCACCAATGGTAGAAGATCCAATGGTTGGTGTACCAACAGATGAACCTGAACTATTACCCCAGGGAGATGTACTACCAATAGTACTGCTATTGGAACCAGATGAACTATTTACAGGATCAGGCCTGGTTGACGTACCCTGTTCTGGTTCCTGATCCTGGCTAAATGCAGTATTAGGTGTAATTACAGCACAAAAAACAATGGCTGTTAGCAACCCTATTTTAAAAGATTTTATAATCCGATTCAAAGAAAATTTCATTATCAACATTTTTGTTTTGATTAATTAGATTGATCCAAAATCAATTTCTGAACCTGTTTGTTTTTATCGGAACCAATTATTTCCAACTGGTAAATTCCATTTATAAGTGCCGAAGGTAGAACAAAACTTTGAGATGCTGCGCCACCGGCATGTACTACAACCCGGGTATAAAGCAATTGGCCTGCTGTATTAACTATCCGGATATTATACTCACCAGCAGGCTGGTTAATAAATTGAAGATTCATAACATTACCTCTAACCGGATTTGGTGAAATGGTAATTGAACCTGCAGTTTTACCTAACACAACTTTTACAATCTGTGTATACTTAATTGCGCCATTTACATCAACTGCTTTTATTCTGTAAAAATTAGCAGCCTGTACCGGGTTGGCATCTAACCAAATATAATTTACAATATTGCTGTTTACAGTATTTGCCGAAACAGTTCCTACAACGGTAAAGTTGCTGCCATCCAAGGATTTTTCAACCTGGAATTCATGTAAATTAATTTGATTGCTTACCTGCCACTCAACTGCAATCTTGTTCGATTGTTGATAAGCCTTAACCTGTGTAAATGTTACTGGTAAAGGTGCAATTGGCCTGAACACAATCCGGAAACGGTTGGCTGCTGCAGATCCTGCATTATTATCAACTGTAAAATTGTACATAGTTGCTGATACCAAGCTTACCTGGGTTATTGAATTCAAGTAGCTATCTTCCAGATAAGCATTTAAACCTGTGCTGAATAAATCAGTTGGTTTAAACTCTAATTTATAAGGTAATTTCTTCAACGTATTCATGCTGTAAAAGAAAGTATCGGTTACCACTATTGGCGCCCTTCTTTCAACTATGATATTTGTATTGGCAGTATACAATCCAAAATTCTCACCAAAGTTTGGACTTTTCTTCACATCCAGAATATCTCTGCCATTTGAATAAGCCGCATCAAACTGAATCATATTACCATCAGCTAAGTCGGTACTGCTGCTGTTTACGGTATATAAATTGGTAATAAATGTTGGTGTAGTTGCCAATGGATTGGATGGTCTGTTAACTTCCCTGCTGCCAGCGGTTTTACTTCCTTCAGAAATGGCAACCGTATTATTACTGTTACTTACCGACTCCATAAAGAATGCGGCACCACTTTCAACATAGTTATGAACCGAGCCACTGCTTCCATAACTTCCACCGCCTGGTGTTACCAAATAATCGGCACCACTACGGGTTAAAGTTTGATAAGCACCGTATCCAAATCCGCCCACTAATTTTGGATCCCAAACCTGGAAGGCATCCACTAAACCGGAACCTACTGCAATGTTTCTTAAATCCAATCGGCTGGCGTATGGATTATTAATTAAATTCCACTGGGCATTTGGAATTGTAGTGGCTGATTGATTTCCCTGATACAAAGCACCCGAACTTCTTAAAGTGGTTGAAGTGGTTGCAGGTGCATTAGAACTTGGTCCTACAAACTGTCCTGCACTTCTATCACCTCTCACAAATAAGAAATAACCCGGATAAGTATTGATAGCCGTACTATTTGTATTGGCAACATCCAATAAATTATCGGTAGCAGGATCATAATATAAAATAGATGATGCGATGGATTTTTGATCAAAACCAAGTGCCTGTGCAGCAGCATCGCTTGCCGCAACACCGGTAATCATTGTACCAAATCCCGGATTGCCATTAGCAAGTGCCGATTGATTTTCCTGCCATGCTTGTTTAATTGTTTGCCCGGTTGCCGGTGCTCCCAATAATCTCCATCCCTTATAAGTATTTTGAGGAATAAATCTTTCAACAGTAACATTACCTGAAATATATCCACCAGCAGTATTACCCTGACCAATTGCGGCAGTACCAAACGAATTTGATTTAATGGTTAAGAAACCTCCGGTAGTTAAAACACCCGTACCAGCCACCGTTAAGGTTCCTTCATTATTTGCAGATTGACCACCGGTAATATTTAATGCATTACCCAGTGTAGCCGTTGCATTAGTATTTACATTAAAATTCTTCAAGAAATTTCCGCTACCAGACTGCGTAAACCGCAAAGTACCCGTTGTAGCCGTAACCGTTAAATTAGATGTGTGAGAACCGGTAATAGTTCCGGTACCCGAAACGCCTCCATTGATGGTTAAGGTATTTGTTGCGATACCAACGGTAGCACCTGATTGAATTTCCAGGTTATTTACAGCACTTGATGCCGTCATTACCGGGTATGGTGTATTTCCCGTTGGAATTACTGCATCTTGTACAGAAGTTGGAGCTGATCCTCCACACCAGTTACTGCCAAGGCTCCAATCGCTGGTACCATTAGCTAACCAGTTATTTAATACGGTTACTACCGCAGTACCACTGTTTCCAGTGCCTACACAACCACCTGTACTGGTTACTGAAACCAAACTATAAGTTGTGTTACCACTTGGACTTACTGAAATATTAGTTCCAGAAGTATAGCTATTTACTGTAAACTGACTGGCACCATTACTATAAACAACCGTAAATGGTGAAGTTCCTCCAGTTATAGCAACTTGCAAATTGGTAGTTGCATTTGCACAAATGGAGGCCGTACCCGAAAGCACTGCAGCTGTAGAAACGCCATTAACTGTTACGGTTACGGTAGCTGAAGTTGCTAAAATGGTACAAACTCCACTGCTAACCCTTGCCCTGTAATACCTGTTGGCAGTTAGGTTCCCAATAGAAGCCCCTGTTAATGTATTTCCAGTTTGTCCAATAATATTAGCGAAGGTTGAATTATCAGTTGAAGATTGCCATTGAATGGTTCCTGTATTACCTGTTAAAGTAATATTGGCAGGTTGTGTTCCTGAGCATATTCCCTGATTGGCAGATACGGTACCTGCTACTGCTGTAGGACTAACCGTTAAGGTTTTTGATTGAGAAGTACCTGTTCCATTGATATTAGTAAATAATGCCTGGTATTTATACCCATTCATTGCAAAAGTTGCAGCTGTTATAGTAAGTGTACCGGTAGTTGCTCCTGAATAAACGCCGCCATTGCTTACAGGGTTAAAAGTAGCACCGCCATCCGTACTTTCTTCCCACTGAATGGTTGGCGTTGGAGTTGATGTTGAAGCCGAAATAAAGGAAGCATTATCTGCCTCACAAATTGCAGCATCAGTAGGTTCTGTTGTTACAACCGGAACCCCTTTTGATTCGCCAATTACAAAATCAGTGAAACCTGTTAGTCCGGTACATTGGGTACTGGTTGAAGTTCTGGTACCATTGGTTGTGGTTGACCATGCAGATCCATTATATCTTCTAACAACTAGATTTGCCGTATTAGCCCCTCCGTTGATATCGGTTGGATTAATAAAATTAAAAGTAGCATCATAAGTACCAACAACTCCACTATTAGTTAAAGTCCAGTAACGTTTGATGGTTTTGGTATCATCCAATCCCGAAGTTGTGATAGATGCATGATTGCCATCTGCCTGTGTAACAGTAGCTGTAATATTTCCTGAACTTGTAAAACTTGTAAAGTTTAAAGTAGCCGGACGGTAATTTGTAGCACCGCCGATTTCAAAAGTTTTAGAACCGGTTGCTGCAAAATTCTTTTGCAGGTTACCAATTACCCAACCGGTACCACCACCTGCAACCGAACCAGTTGAAGGGATGATTACTTTAAAACTATTGGTAGTTATTTTTCCAGCAGTAAAGGACAATGCATTATTAACAGTAATATCTACCCCCAGCGTAATGCCGTTTACATTGTTGATAGTTAATCCTCCAAATGTATTTGCAGTATTAATACCCTGAATGGAAGCACCGGCATATTCAATTGTTAAATTGGTTAAGGTTCTGTTTAATGAATACTGACCACTCAAGTCGCTTGTACCGGTAGCCCTTGTTACTTTAGCTATTGAAGTACTATTATTTCCGCCAAGTAAAGTACCGGCACCACTTATAATTACAGCGGCTGCAGGAGTAAAAATACTGTTTGCATTTATCTGAAAGTTACCGGATACAGCCACACTTCCATTAAATGTTACGCCGGCTGCATTGGCAATAGTAATATTAGCCGCAGCGTTACCCGTAAATAAATTTACTGGAATACTTTGAGCACTTGTACCGTTAAATGTTACAAAGCCAGTACCTAAACCATATGATAAAGTACCACCAGCAGTTGTTACTGTGCCACCTAAACGAAGCGTATTACCATTAACATCTAATGCTCCTGCAGTGAATGTTGCAGCAGTTAAAACATTGATTGTATTACCTAAAGTTACTGTACCGCTGCTGGTTCGGTTAATGGTTAAATTGGCAACCCCATTGGTGGTTGGATTGGTTGTTTGATCGAAATATAAAGTTCCAAATGCTCCGGTACCATTTAAAGTTAATCCCGATGTAACGGAACCTATAAACTTACCTAATCCTGTAATATTACCATTAATAGTAAAATTATTTCCTGCTAAACTTACAGTTGCTCCATTATCAATATTTAAATTATTAATTGAACTTGATGCTGTTAACTCCGGATAAGGTGTATTACCAGCTGGTATTACCGCATCATTTGAACTGGTTGGTGCCACGCCTGCTGACCAGTTGCTGCCCGTACTCCAATTGGTAGTACCGCTGCCAGACCAGGTA
>JANPAP010000397.1:0-1824 GCA_031429975.1 Chitinophagaceae bacterium | reverse complement strand
CAAACCCTTGCTATGTAAGTATTTTAAAGGCAAGATGATTGTGGATGAAGGTGCTTTAAGAAATGTTCAACACATTTTTGAAACAATATTAAAGCGGCCTTTGATTGAAAGGAATCTGAAACAGGCCGAAGTACCCGATTGCTGCAAAGTGTTACCCAATAAAAGAGGCACCGCTCCCGGCATGTGGTTTGAAAAAGATGGAAAAGTTTTTGTAAGCCTGCCCGGCGTGCCACACGAAATGAAAGGATTGATGACTGATGCTGTGATACCGGGTTTATTAAATCAATTTAAATTCCCTCACATTGCACACCGTACTTTATTAACTGCAGGAGTGGGTGAATCTTTTTTAGCCGAGCAATTAATCGATTTTGAATCGGCCTTACCCACTCATATCAAAATGGCTTACCTGCCCAATTATGGCATGGTGCGGCTTCGATTATCTTCTACAGGTTTTGAAAAAACTTCCATTGAAAATGAAATTGAATCCTTGTTTACAAACCTGCAAATTTTGGTGCAAGATAATTTGGTAACCAATATTGATGAACCTCTGGAACAGGTAATAGGTAAATTATTATTATCAAAAAACAAAACCGTTTCAACCGCCGAAAGCTGCACTGGTGGCTATATTGCCAGTTTATTAACTGCCAAGCCAGGTGCATCCAACTATTACAGCGGCTCGGTAGTGAGTTATTCTTATCAGGCCAAAGAAGACTTATTGCAGGTAAATAAAAATACCCTTCAAAATCTTGGAGCCGTTAGTGAAGAAGTGGTAACTGAAATGGCAAAAGGTGCTTTAAAAAATATCGGCACTCATTATACCATTGCTGTTTCGGGCATTATGGGGCCCGATGGAGGCTTACCTGATAAACCGGTTGGTACGGTTTGGGTAGCAGTGGGAACATCAAATAAAATCATCAGCCAAAAATTTCATTTCCGTTTCGACCGGCAACGTAATATTGAACTAACCGCCATTTATGCATTAAATATGTTGCGGAAATTTATTCTGGACGAGGTTTAAAAATCAATTGTATCCGTTTACTCTATTAAATAGGAATATAAAATTTCGCCTTCATTTTGAGGTAATTGAAACTATTAAAGTTAAATAATTACCTTTGGCATCGATTGCAACAAATGAGGAAAACCTACTAAGGGAGAATCTCAAATTTATAAATTCAAACTCAACATTTATATGTCTTTAGTTGATTTAGTAATGCCAAAACTTGGGGAAAGTATTATGGAAGCCACCATTTTAAAATGGCATAAAAAACCCGGAGACCCAATTAAAGAAGATGAAACTGTTTTGGACATTGCGACAGATAAAGTGGACAGCGAAGTACCCTCTACAACCAGCGGTGTTATTGAAGAAATTTTATTTAACGAAAATGATGTAGTACCTATTGGTACCGTGATTGCAAAAATTAGAGTGGGTGCTTCTTCTGCGGTTACAGCAACGGCGCCAACACAGCCGGCAGCACCGGTTTACGAGGAAGCAAGCGTGGTAGAACATATTCCTTATCAGCCAGCAACTGCTTCAAGTCATCCTGCTTCCGCAGCAACAAATTCAATTCGTTTTTATTCGCCATTGGTGTTGAATATTGCCCAACAAGAAGGGGTCAGCATGATGGATTTAGAAAATATTCCGGGCACGGGTCAGGATGGAAGGGTGAGTAAAAAAGATATTCTTGCTTTTGTTGCTAACAGAAGTAATGGCAGTACACAGCCTATTGCAGCAGCTTCTTCTGCTCAAATTATACATCAACAACCGGCTGTTATTGAAAATAAAAATGCGGTTGCTGAAACAAAAAATGAAGTAACGGTTTATGC
>JANPAP010000396.1:0-1636 GCA_031429975.1 Chitinophagaceae bacterium | reverse complement strand
GCAGAAGGCAAGGGTAATCCTGTTTTTTTTGTGGGTAGTGCAACCGGTAAAGATGGTATTGGTGGCGCTTCTTTTGCATCGGCAAATATTACTGCCGACAGTGCCGAAGATTTACCAGCCGTTCAGGTTGGCGATCCGTTTCAAGAAAAAAAATTACTGGAAGCCTGTTTGGAACTCATTCAAACCGGCGCTATTGTTGGCATGCAGGATATGGGTGCCGCAGGAATTATTTGCTCCACTGCCGAAATGAGCGCTAAAGGAAATGCAGGCATGCGGATTGATTTAGACAAAGTACCCATGCGCCAACAAAACATGAAAGCATGGGAATTGTTGTTAAGCGAAAGCCAGGAAAGAATGTTGGTGGTGGTGATAAAAGGTAAAGAACAATCGGTTAAAAATATTTTTGAAAAATGGGATTTGCCTTGCAGCGAAATTGGTGAAGTTACGGATGACGGCTTGCTGCATTTTTATTTACATGGACAATTGGAAGCAGTGTTGCCTGCACAGGAACTAGTACTCGGTGGTGGTGCACCACAATACGAAAGAGCATTTGCTACTCCAACTTATCTTGAAAAAATAAATGCTTTTGATGTCGACAAAATAGCCATCCCAACCGATTTAAAAGCAGTAGCAGAGCAATTGATTCAATTACCAAATATTGCCAGCAAACGATGGGTGTATGAGCAGTACGATAGCATGGTAGGCACGGGTTCTACAAGTACCAACGCCCCCAGCGATGCGGCCATTGTGTTGGCAAAACCTACCAACAAAGCCCTTGCACTTACTACCGATTGTAACAGCCGCTATGTTTTTGCCGATCCTTATAAAGGAGCCATGATTGCTGTTGCAGAAGCCGCAAGAAATATTGTTTGCAGTGGGGCACAGCCATTAGGCGTTACCAATTGTTTAAATTTTGGCAACCCCTATAACCCCGAAGTGTATTATCAATTTGTAAACGCCATCAAAGGAATGGGCGAAGCTTGTATAAAATTTGACACCCCTGTTACCGGAGGAAATGTTAGCTTTTATAACCAAGGGCCGGAGGGGCCTGTTTACCCCACCCCTACCATTGGCATGGTTGGTTTATTGGATTCTGTTGCAAATAAAATGACAATGGATTTTAAAGTTGCAGGAGATATTATTTACTTAGTTGGACAAAGCCAAAATGATATCAACTCATCTGAATATTTACACAAAATACATGGCGTTGAATTTAGTCCTGCGCCTTATTTTAATTTGGATGAAGAGTACGATTTACAAAGAGCTGTTGAAAAACTGATTAGCAATAAATTGATCCAATCAGCACACGACATCAGCGAAGGCGGATTGTTTACAACCCTTACTGAATGCGGATTTAACCATTGTCTTGGCTTTACAATTAAAACAAATACTGCATTCCGTAAAGATGCATTTTTGTTTGGCGAAGCACAGAGCAGGGTAATTGTTTCGGTTGCTGCTGATAAAATAATTGAGGTAGAATCAACCCTGAAAAAACTGGATATCCCATTTGAAAAACTGGGCGAAGTAACCGGCGAAAACATTCAGATAGATCAGGAAAACTGGGGCGATATCAACTTCTGGAAAAATAAATACGATAACAGTATTGCAGCTTTACTTGCCGGACATGAAAGTGAAC
>JANPAP010000395.1:0-4580 GCA_031429975.1 Chitinophagaceae bacterium | reverse complement strand
AAATTGCTGCAGTCGCTTGCGCATGGCGATGGTTCCGGCATCGGTATAAGTAAGACATAAAATATTTTCCGGCAGGGCATCTGTATCCAATAAAATTTTGCCAATTCTTGCAGCCAGTATTTGGGTTTTACCGGTACCCGGTCCTGCAATTACCATCACGGGGCCATCAATGGTATCAACAGCCCGACGCTGTTCCGTATTTAATTTTTTGTATTCTTCAGCAAATTTATTTTGTAATATTTCACGGTAGTGGCGCATCATTCAAAGATACTGGATAGCAGATATTTGAAAATTTATTTACTGAACATATTGTTTTAATTATTGTTGTAAGGTTTATGAGTAAAGTGTATTCTTTTAAAACAGTTCAGCATATCCCAATCAGCCTTAATGAAGCTTGGGATTTTTTTAGTAATCCTGCAAATCTTAAGAAAATTACGCCTGATGATTTGGGATTTAAAATCATTTCAAAATTTCAAGGAAACAGCATGTATGCCGGTGAACTGATAGAATATAAAGTGAGCCCAATTATGGGCATTCCGCTTTACTGGATGACTGAAATTACACAGGTGGATTACAAAAAATACTTTGTAGATGAGCAACGTTTTGGTCCTTACAGCATGTGGCATCACCAACACCATTTTAAAGAAGTGGAAGGCGGCGTTGAAATGACCGATATTGTTCATTACAAATTGCCAGGTTGGTTTTTGGGAGGTATTGCTAATCGTCTAATAGTAAAGAAGCAACTCAAGAAAATTTTTAATTTCCGTCAACAAAAAGTGGATTTAATGTTTATAACTGTTGATGAAAAAAGTTAACACTTTATAAAAAAAGATATATTTTGTTTCATTATACTATAGTTGATATAAATTTTTTTATAACTTTTTAGCTTATGATTAACCCGCTTTAAAGTAAAAGAGGCTATCTCATAATTAAATAATCGCTCTGAGATTCGTTTAAACGACTTTGTCTCTCCATCAGGGATCCGAAGAAATTCTCAAAAAATTTATTTATGAGACAGCCTCTTTTTTTATTTTTAAAAGTTTGACTTAACCCGGCATTCTGCTAATATATTTTTCCATTTGTTTTATCTGGTCGGCAATTTGGGGAGTAGTAGGTTTTAATGCTTTTGCTTTTCTATAAAATTCTTTACCAGCCCTGAATTCTCTTTTATTGATCATGATGCTGGATAGTTGTAAAAATGCAGCAGCCTCATTTTCTTTATCCGGCAATCCAGCTCTTAATGCGCCACGGATATAACTTTCGGCTTGTTTTAAATTTCCTTTTTGCATGGCCAGCATGCCCAATTGTAATTTATTGGCGCCTTCTGCCTGTTTCATCTGATCGCCCAGAATTCCACCACCACTCATCAACTCCTGACTTTTTTTAAGATTGGTTTCCGCACTCTCAAAATTTTGATCGGCCATATCGATATTACCTTTTACGGTATAATAAACCGAACGAATTGGTTTAATTAATAAGCCCGGAAATTTAATAGAATCGATTACTTTTTTTGCGCCATCCAGATTACCAGCTTCCATATGCTCTTGTATCAACCGCATGGGGCCAAAAACAAAATGCCCTACAATTAAAATAACTGCCAGTAAATACAATACAAACGAAGGCCAGAAACCAGCCTGAACATTGGTAAATATTGCCAAAGCCAATAAAATAATTCCTAGCCAAAGCCGGTATTTAATAATCGTAGTCAACCACTTCATAGTTCAAAAAATTTGGATTGCAAAGATAGGGTAAGAAAAGTTTGCAATGGAAACCGCAACAGTTGAATGTTGGAAGCTATTGCGTAGTTCCTTACTTTTGCAATCCTAATTTGAAATGCGTTACTGTAATATTCAATTTGGAATGGTCCCGTAGTTCAATGGATAGAATAGAAGTTTCCTAAACTTTAGATCCAAGTTCGATTCTTGGCGGGACCACCCCTAAAATTTAAAGCCCTTGCTTACGCAGCGTTTGCAGGGGATTTTTATTTTTAGGAGTCGATTACAAATTATTTTACGGGATGATAAATGCTTTCTGCATTTTTATAAATCTCCACTTTATCCAGTGTCATCTTTTTTGTTTTTTGCTGCAGGTACATTTCCACCTGGTCATCAAAATGTTTGTTGCCTGGTTTTGCAGAAGCGCCGTACATGTTTACGGTTTCAATAATGGGCAATCCTTCTTTTTGAAAACGCACAAACAGGATCAACCCATCGCCGCCGGTTGATTTTAATTTTCCATCCTTGTAAGCTTCGGTCCATTGCGGACTCAACAGATCGGGGAATCCTCCGAGCGGCCAGTCCTTATCACCCCTTACCAGCTTTTGAATATCGCCCAAAACCAAATCGGTTTTTCCAAAATGCTGAAGCATGTAATCGTAAATATGTTTATAAGTTGCAACCGCTTCGGCATAAGTTATTTGCCGGGCAGGCTGGCCCTGTAAAGATTTTGCCAAATGCAGATACGCCAATAAAAATATGGCAGCCCCCTTGCTGTCGGCAGCTCCATTTTTATCCCAGCTTTTTAAATTATTTATCAATGTTTCGTAATCCGGATAATCTGATGCAGATACTAAAAACATCGAATCAATCTTGTATTTGTATTGAAGTTTTGCAGGAAGTTGTTTATCAAATTTTATTTTTTTGAAAGATTCATAATCCAGTTTTGCAGGGGGCATTAGTTCGGTAAATCGAACACTGCGGTTATTGTTCCAGGTTTCCCAACCATCTTCTTTTGGAAATAAATTGGGGTTTAAATTGTCGCTTTTTCCGCTGGCTAAAAAGGGCGAATGATTGGTATTAAACAGGTAGCCGCTTGTTGGATTAATGTATTGCGGCATGGCAGTAAAGGGTCTGAATCTGGTCCATAAAGTGCTGGAGCTATTGCCCGGTAACGTGCTTTTCCAATTGTATCCAACTGCCGGATTTCTTACCGGCATCAATACATTGTTTACATAAAAAATGGTGTCGTATTTATCGGCATAGGTAATGTTAAACATCGACAGGCGTTGATCTTTAATGGCATTGTAAAACTCCGTAAAATTTTTGGCCTTGTCCATTTCGTACCATTGTTCCAGTGCCCTGATATCCATATTGGCGCCAAGGCGGATGGAAAAAAATCCCTGTTTATTTTTCATGGTAGCACCATACTTGCTCCAGTAAATGGATTTGCCAATGCCAACCGGAATGCCTTTTATATGCAGCTTTATTTTTTTCTTTTCCAGCTCCACCCAAACGCCATCAAATTTGTATTGATTTTTATTTTCGGGATTCATCTCCAACTGAAAAACATCTACCCTGTCGCAAAAATTTACGGTATGCGCCCAACCTAAATATTGGTTTACGCCATGTAAAATACATGGGCCGCCGGCCAATAATCCTCCATGAATATTTAGGCCCTCATCGCTTACTAAATGTGCTTCGTAAAATGCCTGCGGACCAGTATTTGGTTGGTGTGCATTGATCAATAAAAAAGCCTCGCCACTGCTGGTTTTTGAGGGATGCATGGCAATGGCATTGCTGCCTTTTTTATTCAGTTCGGGAAGGGTGATTTCACTGTTTTTAAAGATGTCCAGCAGGGCTTTATCGGCACCATTAAAAATGGTAAGCGCCAGTACAGAAGTTGCAATATATTCCTGCATGTTAATGGGAAATATTTTTTTGTGCAGGCATTCATCGGGGTGCATTTTTGCGTAACTGTTGATGCCCTGCACATAGCCATCAATCAGTTTTAAAAATGCCGGGGTAAGTGTAGGCCATTTTTTCAGGGTGATTTCTTTGCAGCGGAAAAGTTCAAAAGCATAATCGCCGGCAACAGCTTTTTTGCCCAATACTTTCCCCATCAAACCTTTGGCGGGCAACAGAATTTCCTGCATGCTTTTAAAATCGTCTTCGGCATTTGCCCAGGCCAATCCGTAGGCCACTTCGGCATCTGTTTTTGCAAAAATATGTGGCACACCAAAGCTGTCTCTTACAATATCAATTTTTGTGGGATCGATGGTTGATTGAGAAAAACCTTTTGTAAAAAACAGCAGCAAAAAAAAGGAAATAAAAAATTTAATTGGCATAAGTGGTAGCAGTGGTTGGTATATTTTAATGCGGCTAAAGATAAATATTTTTTTAAGGGTTAATGTCAATTAGTGAAACGCTCTGGCAGGTGTAGCTTCTCCTCAGCAGCGAAGCTATAATGTGCAACTGGCCTCATCCTCCCGTCCTTCTCCAAAGGAGAAGGATGCTACATTTGTACTACGATTTGGCTGATACAACTACTCCTCAGCAGCGAAGCTATAATATGCAATAGATAAAGGGCAAAGACAAGAAGCCCGAATTACTACTGAAAAGTTTTTAGCACAGCTTCATGATTGACGGTGGATACCGGGCTACGCTCATGGCCCATTCAGAGACTCGCCAGAGATCAAATATTATTTACTTTTTTTAACAGGCTTTGTAATTTTATTGGGCAGCTACAACTACTCTTTAGCAGCGAAGCAATATTGTGCAACTGACCTCATCCTCCCGTCCTTCTCCAAAGGAGAAGGATGCTGCATTTGTAAATCGATTTGGCAGCTACAACTACACCTCAGC
>JANPAP010000394.1:0-4462 GCA_031429975.1 Chitinophagaceae bacterium | reverse complement strand
CAAGAAATCCAATATCAATTTTACAGGCGTAGCAGTGCTTTGATAAGTGTGCTATTAATGCTTTCTGTTATTTTTTGTAATGCTCAACAGTCAAAAATAAAATGCTATTTTAATCATCCCGTAAATACTAATATATCCAGTGGCGCAAATGCAGTTTACTTAAACAGCAGTTTTCCGGATACCATTGCGGCCTATATAAACAGAGCCAAATACAGTATTGATGTGGCTTTGTACAATTTAACTTCAACAACAAATAGTAAGGTTTATAAAGTTATTGTTGCAGCCAATGCAGCAGCAGCAAGGGGTGTTCAAATTCGTTGGATTTATAATGCTAGCAGTAGCAATACCGGTTTATCCTTATTAAACGCTTCAATACAAAAATTTGCCAGTCCCACT
The DNA here is from genome assembly GCA_031429975.1 of Chitinophagaceae bacterium. Taxonomy (GTDB): domain Bacteria; phylum Bacteroidota; class Bacteroidia; order Chitinophagales; family Chitinophagaceae; genus Ferruginibacter. The sequence continues at coordinate 4,066 of JANPAP010000394.1, read as the reverse complement.
ATTAATGGCTACATCATGCATAATAAATTTTTAGTAATAGATGCTCTCTCTTCAAATCTTTCCGATCCCATAACCATTACTGGTTCGTATAATTTTAGTGATACACAAACGGATACCGATTATAATAACATTCTAATAATTCAGGATAAAAATGTTACTACGGCATATTATAATGAATTTAATAAAATGTGGGGTTCAACCTCAATGATTCCTGATACAATTAATTCAAAATTTGGTACAAAAAAATCAGCATCAACAATAAAATCTTTTTTAGTGGGCGATGATTTGGTTGAAGTTTTTTGTAGCCCTAAAGATACTGTTGGACAAAAATTACAAACCGCCATCAACAGTACCAATTATGATTTATTTTTTGGTATTTATGCTTTTACCGATAACACAATTGCAAACCTCATAAAATCTAAATACGATAATGGCATAAGAGTAAGAGGCATTGCTGATAATTTTAGTAATTCCTATTCTCCCTATGCAACATTAAATCCAGCATTGGGCAGCAATTTTATTTCTTATGCCGGCACAGGTATCTATCATAATAAAGTAATGTTGATTGATGCACTAAATCCAGAGTCGGATCCACAAGTTTTTACAGGATCATTTAATTGGTCAGCGTCTGCTCAAAATTCAAATGATGAAAATTCAATTTTGATTCATAATGCAAGTATTGCCAACCAATATTATCAATCACTTTGTGCCGATTTTACGGCAATGGGGGGTATTCCTTGTGTATATGCTCCTTGCTCAAATGCCAATACAATATTCATTTCAAATATAAGAGGTAATAGTTACCAATGGCAGGTTAATACAGGAGCTGGTTTTGTAAACATCAGCGACAATGCCGTTTACAATGGAACCAATACTGTAAACCTTTCTTTTATAAATGCACCTTCCTCTTGGTATGGTTATCAATACCGATGTATGATAAACAATGTTGATTACAGCGAAATAAATAATTTAAAATTTTCGGCTTATTGGAATGGCTCGGTTAGTACCGCCTGGGAAAATCCATTAAATTGGAATTGTGGCAATATACCAGATGCCAATACAGATGTGTATGTAAACTATGGTGTAACCCGGTTTCCTGTTTTAAACAGCAGTACGGTTTGCCGAAGTTTAAGAGCCAACAGGGGAACCATTATTAATATTACCCCGGCTGCAATTTTAAAACTCACCGGATTGTATTAACCGGTTATTTCATTACCTCGGTAATTACTTTTCCAATGCAACCATTGGGCATTTGAATTTGCAACATCGCTGCCAGGGTTGCAGCAATATCTGTCATAGAAATTTCTCGGTAAAGTTTTCCTTGCTTAATATTCCATCCATAAAATATTAATGGAATGTGGCTGTCGTAAGGGTTCCATACGCCATGTTCCAATCCATCGGTTGTATAATCGGTGTATTGAGGTTTATAAAAATATTGGATGTCGCCGCTGCGACGGAAATAATAACTGTTCGATATTTTTTCTCTTATCACTGCCGGAAGTGAAACCTGTGCAAAATCATCCACATCATAAGCATTCCAAACTGCAGGATTGGATTTTAAATAATCAACCATAAATTTTTTAAGTTCCCTTCTATTTAACCCTGCAGCATCTACAATTTTATTATTTAAATAAAGTTGAAAATCGTATACCTTTTTTACAACAGCATCTACTCCATATTTTTCTTTACAAAGCTGATTAATATTTTTTACTACCGTATTTGAATTTAATGACCCGGCAGTAAAGTATTTTTTTTCTTTCAAAAATTCTGCAATCTGCGGAGAACCATGATCGGCAGTTAAAAAAAGCAAATAATTATTTTCTCCAATTGAAGAATCGAGGTAGGTTAGAAAAGTTGCAATTTCTTTATCCAACCTTAAGTAGGTGTCCTCTTCCTCTAAAGAGTTTGGCCCAAAACGATGACCAATATAATCGGTAGAGGAAAGGCTGATGCAAAGCATATCGGGTGCATTACCCATGCCCATTTTTTCATTAAGGATAATCTCTTTTGCAAATTCAAGCGTATAAATATTTCCAAATGGCGAAGCCCTGAAAGGATCGTAATTATTAGAACCAATTACCGATTGGTATTTATGTGGAAAAACCCTACGCTTATCAGTTTCCAATAATCTTTCATAGGGCATATCGTCATCGGTACTCTGATAATATTTCGATTTATCGTACAACAAATTCCAGTCAGTACGCATCAGCGAATCAGGCAAATTTCTGTTATTAAATTGTTGAACCCATGCCGGCAATTCTTTTGCATAGTAAGTACTGGTTATCCATTTTCCCGTTTTGTTATCAAACCAATAGGCAGCGTTGGCACTATGCCCCGCAGGTAAAATTCCACCTCTGTCTTTAAGGGCAATCCCAATTACTTTGCTGTTAAAATTTGTTGCCAACCGCAACTCGTCGCCAATGGTATTGGTCAACATATTTCTGGGGCTCATTTGCCCTTCTTTTAAACTAGATGAGCCAACCGGCATTACCGAAGTATCTTTTGTACAATACATTAATTCGCCGGTTTCTCTTTCAACCCAATCATTGGCTACAATGCCATGAATAGCCGGCACACTACCGGTGTAAATACAAGTATGGCCGGCAGCTGTTACTGTTGGCGTATAGGGTATCATGGTATTTTCACAACTAAATCCTCGATTTAATAATTTTTTAAACCCACTATCAGAATACAATTCTTGATACCGGTATAAATAATCCCAACGCATCTGGTCAACCACTAAACCAATTATCAGTTTTGGTTTTTGGGATGAAGATTTGTTTGTATTGATTTGTGTAAAAGCAATTGAAGGGATTAAAAATATCAACACGGTACTAGCCTTCAGTTTTCGATTCATAGATTTAATTTTTACAAAGATATTTGATGTAAACTTTATAATAGTACACAGCCTTTTTGAATGATTTCAATTTTTAATTTCAATAACTTATTTTTGCGGCACTAAAAACCAGCAATTAACTGCTACAAAAAAAAATATTTACAATCAACCAATATTATGGCAGACGTATTTGAAAAACTTATAAAAGATGGCGGCCCAATTGGGCAGCACATGGACAGGGCTCATGGCTATTTTGCTTTTCCAAAATTAGAAGGAGAACTGGGGCCCAGAATGATGTTTAGAGGAAAAGAAATGATTGTATGGAGTCTTAATAATTATTTAGGATTGGTAAATCATCCGGAAGTAAGAAAAGCAGATACCGAAGCAGCTGCAAAATATGGCATGGGAAACCCCATGGGTGCAAGAATGATGAGTGGCAATACCAGCATGCATGATGAATTGGAAAATGTAATCAGCAAATTTGTAAGCAGAGAAGATACCATGCTCTTGAATTTCGGATACCAGGGCATTATGAGTTGTATTGATGCATTGGTAAACCGCCGCGATGTGGTTGTTTATGATGCGGAAGCGCATGCCTGTATTGTTGATGGGATAAGGTTACACATGGGTTACACCTATGCATTTAAACACAACAATATTGAGGATTTTGAAAAGCAATTGCAACGTGCCGAAAAGATGGTTGAAAAAACCGGCGGAGGTATTTTAGTAATTACAGAAGGAGTTTTTGGAATGGATGGCGAGCAAGGAATTTTAAAAGAAATTGTTGCTTTAAAAAACAACTATCAATTTAGAATATTAATTGACGATGCACATGGTTTTGGCTATATGGGTGCAACCGGAGCAGGTGCCGATGAAGCACAAGGATGCCAGGCTGGCATTGACTTGTACTTTAGCACATTTGTAAAAAGTATGGGAAGTATTGGCGCATTTATCAGTGGGCCTAAAGCCGTTTTAAAATATTTAAGATACAATACCCGTAGCCAGATTTTTGCAAAAAGTTTGCCCTTAATAATTGTTGATGGGATGTTGAAAAGAATGGAAATGACGATTAACATGCCCGAGCTCAGGTTTAAGCTTTGGCAAAATGTAAATCGTTTGCAAGCTGGTTTAAAAGAAAGAGGTTTTGATATTGGAAATACCAACAGTCCGGTTACTCCAATATTTATGAAAGGCGATGTGCCCGAAGCAACACAAATGGTAATGGATTTA
>JANPAP010000393.1:0-4063 GCA_031429975.1 Chitinophagaceae bacterium | reverse complement strand
GGAAATAAAAGTCAAAATACCTTAAATAAATACTAAAAAAATTTGGTTTTTAAATCTCAAGTGATATTTTTGCATATAATCAACTCGTAATTTCAGAAATCAAATAATCATTTAGTTATGGCAAGTAAAAAGTACAAATTATTATTAGGGCTCATTACCCTATTGACCTCTTCAACATTTGCCCAAACCGGTTCCGGTTCTGGCTCAGGTTATAGTGTGTCCGATTCTACTGTGATATCTCCAAAGAATATGCCGCAGCATAATGAATTTTGGAACAATACTTACAATTTTCCAGCAAAGCCACGTAACATGTGGGAAGTAGGTGCTTCTATTGGAGCATTAACCATTAGCAGTGATGTTAGTGCAAAATTTCCAACATTAGGTTTTGAAGCTCATGTAAGAAAAGCATTTGGCTATATCTTTTCTTTAAGATTACAATATGTTAATGGAGTTGGAAAAGGTTTAAATTGGCAACCTTCAGCCAACTATGCAAAAAACGAAGCTTGGGTTGATGCAACCAGTGGCGGTAACTTACCAGCAGGATCAGGTTACAATCCAATCGTAAGGCAAAGCAATGGTAATTTGGTACCATTGAGTTCAACCTTAAACGGTGGTGTTGCACAAAATGTGTTTTATAACTATAAAACAAATGTTCAAGATTTATCATTACAAGGTATCATTACCTTAAACAATGTTCGTTTTCACAAACAAAAATCTGGATTTACAGTATATGCTGGTGCTGGTTTAGGATTTACAGCTTTCCATACAATGGTAAATGCATTAGGTGCTGATGGAAGACCTTACACTGCATTATTTAATTCTGTAATTGCATCTCAATTGGCCTCTGGCGGATTTAGGTATTCAAAAAGAAGTGATGTTTTGAAGCAATTAAAAGCAGGTATGGATAATACCTATGAAACTGAAGGTGAAACTGAAGCTGGATCTCGTCGCCCTAAATTGGGAAAAAATACGTTGAAGCCTTCTGGAACAGCAATGGTTGGTATCGCTTACAAATTAAGCAAGCGAGTAAATATTGCTTTAGAAGATCGTCAATCATTTGTAAAATCTGATTTAATGGATGGTCAACAATGGCAAGAATTTGCTGCTGGTGATGCAGCATTAACCCGTGATTATGATTCATGGAACTTCCTTTCATTAGGAGTTAATTTTAACTTGGGAGCTAAATCTGTTGAACCACTTTGGTGGTTGAATCCTTTGGATTATGCATACAGCGAGTTAAACAATCCTAAGCATATGAAATTACCAAAGCCTGTATTTGATGATACAGATGGTGATGGAGTAACAGATCAATTAGATAGAGAACCAAATACACCTGCAGGTTGCCCTGTTGATACTCATGGTGTAACTAAAGATACAGATGGTGATGGTGTTCCAGATTGTAAAGACAAGCAATTAATTACTCCAACAGAATGTCAACCAGTTGATGCTGATGGTGTAGGTAAATGTCCAGAAGCAGCATGTTGCAAAGAAAATAAAGCAGCTATCGAGGAATTAAAAAAATCTGGAATTATGGATGGAAATTGTCCTACTGATTTTCCAAGTTTAACTTTAAAAGGTCTTGCATTAAGTGCTGACAACAAAGCAATGTTATCAACAGTAGCAATGAAGTTGAAAGACAAGCCAAATTGTACAATTACAATTACAGCCTATCCAAAAGCCGATAAGCGTCAGCAAGCTTTAGCTGATAAAAAATTAGAAGCAGTTAAGACTTATTTAGTAGAAAAATTAGGTATCAGTGCAGATAGAGTAACTACCGATAAAGTGATTGACGGTGGAGATGCTAATACAATCGATATTAAATCAAACTAAGTTTATTACTTTTTGCTCAATGATTACCCTCCCGATTATTCGGGAGGGTTTTTTATTCGTTTAAGAATTCGATTTTTTATATAACCTTAACAATTAGTTTTTTGAACTTAAATAATTACAAGCGAATTTTGATTTAAAACCATTAAATTTGCAAACTTCTATGCAATTTTTCAAAACACTTATTGGAGCTTTATTTATTATTTTATTTTCAACTGCTTGTAATTCTAAATTCAGCAAGCTGATGAAGAGTACAGATTATGCGTATAAGCTCGAGATGGCGGATAAGTATTATGAAGAAAAAGATTACCGACTTGCTCAACAATTATACGAGGAATTGTATCCCGTTTATAAGGGTACCGATAAATTTGAAGAATTATATTTTAAGGATGCCTATTGCTTCTATTATATGAAGAACTATAGGGATGCTGAAAATTTCTTTAAGGGATTTTTACAAGTTTTTCCAAATAGCTCCAAGGCAGAAGAAGTAGATTTTATGCATGCGTTGTGTTTTTATAAGCAATCGCCTAAATTAGAATTGGAACAAATTAATACCGCAAAATCAATTGGAGTAATGCAATCTTTTATTAATACTCATCCTGGATCACCCAGAATAAAAGAGGCCACTGAAATTATTGATAAATGCAGGTTGAAATTAGAAGAGAAGGAATTAAGAAGCGCTGATTTATATTTTAAAGTTGGACAATACAGAGCCGCCGCTATTACTTATAACAGTTTATTAAATAATTATCCAGAATCGCCTGCTGCCGATTTATATAAATTGCAATCGATAAAAGCATATTATAAATTTGCAAAACTGAGTATTGCTGATAAACAAGCTGAACGATTTGAAAAAGTAATATCAGAATACGAAGATTTTATGGATCGTTTTTCAGATAGTAAATTGCTTAATGAAGCCACAGAATATAATAACCTAAGTATTAATAACATTAAAGAAATACAAAATGAGCAAACTAAGACGTCAGCACAGCTCTAGTACCAGCAGTGTAGTAGAGCCAAAAAATTTATACGACCTGAAAGAAAAAACGGGTAATCTGTATGAGTCTATTGCAATCATTGCAAAAAGAGCCAACCAAATTAATATTTCTATTAAAGAGGAATTGCATAATAAATTAGAAGAGTTCGCAAGCCATACGGATAGCTTGGAGGAAATTCATGAAAATAAAGAGCAGATAGAAATATCGAAAGCTTATGAACGTATGCCGAACCCTGCTTTGCTGGCCTCCAATGAATTTATGGAGAATAAGATTTACTACCGTAAAAATGAGGAAGACCTGTTTATTTAATTTTGTATAATAATTTACAATTCATTCAACTAAGAAGTTATACTTTTAATCCCGTTTACTAACGGGATTTTTTTATGCTAAAAGGAAAGAAAATATTAATTGGGATTACAGGAAGTATTGCAGCTTATAAAATGCCATTACTAATTCGGTTATTAATAAAATCAGGTGCTGAAGTAAAAGTTATTATGACGAACGCTTCAAAAGAATTTGTGTCGGAACTAACGCTATCGACACTTTCTAAAAATGATGTATTAACAGACTTGGCAGTAAATAATTCATGGGCCAACCATGTAATGTTGGGACGTTGGGCAGAAATCATGCTGATTGCACCTTTAAGTTGTAATACACTTGCAAAAATGGCAAATGGCATTTGCGATAATTTATTAACAGCTGTTTATTTATCTGCAACTTGTCCGGTTGTAGTTGCTCCTGCAATGGATGAAGACATGTGGTTACATCCGAGCACAAAAAATAATATCAATAAAATTGCATCGTTTGGAAATAAAATAATTCCTGTTGAATCGGGTGAATTGGCAAGTGGGCTAATTGGTAAAGGTAGAATGGCAGAGCCGGAAAATATGATAACCTGGCTGGAAAACTATTTTTTAAGCAGTCGGCAATTAAATGGACTTAAGGCTTTGGTTACTGCCGGTCCTACTTATGAACAGATTGATCCCGTAAGATTTATTGGGAATCATTCTTCTGGTAAAATGGGTTTGGCAATTGCAGAAGAACTTTCAAACAGAGGCGCTGATGTAACACTAGTAATGGGCCCCACTGGTTTGCAATTGCCCAATCATTTTAAAATTATCAATGTAAAATCTGCAGATGAAATGTATGCTGCATGTATTGATCAATTTGAAAATACAGACATAGCTATCATGAGTGCTGCAGTTGCTGATTACACTCCTGTAAATAAGGCAAGTGAA
>JANPAP010000392.1:0-4570 GCA_031429975.1 Chitinophagaceae bacterium | reverse complement strand
ATCCAATACTTTTTTAGCTGCTTCCGGATCATTTTTCTTTAACACTAGCCAGCGTGGACTTTCAGAAATAAATGTAGTAAGGATGGTAAATATTAAAGACGGGATACCTACGATACCCAGCATCCAGCGCCAATCGTTTTCGCTATTTACTAAGCGTTGAAAAAAGTAATTAGATACATACGCAATCAAAATTCCAAATACAATATTGAATTGAAATAACGCCACCAAAAAACCCCTGTTTTTAGGAGGAGCAATTTCAGAAATATATAATGGAGATATTACCGAAGAGGCGCCAATACTAAATCCGCCTGCCAAACGAAAGAGCATAAAAATATAAACATCTTGAGAAACTGCCGAACCTAATGATGAAATTAAAAATATTACCCCTACCCAAAACAAACTTTTTTTACGCCCCAAAGCATCGGCAAAATAACCTCCAAAACCAGCACCTACAACCGTTCCATACAATGCAATTGAAACTGCCAGGCCATGCATGGCATCGCTTAAATGCCATAATTGCTGGATGGTTTGTTCGGCTCCGGAAATAACTGCTACATCCAATCCAAATAAAAATCCACTTAGGGCCACCGTTAGCGACCATAATAATAGTTTGTTGTTTTTCATAACAAGCAGTTTGTTTTTTAAAAGAGATGTAGGCTACTTTCAATTACAGCAACCGAAATTTTTATCCGAAATAAATATAAGAATTAATTTCCCCATCCTTCTAAACTACATTATATGAAAATGCCGAAAACGTTTGTTGTTACTAATAATATGAAACTGCTATAGTGCTATTAAATTTATTTGGAAGCCTTTTTTAAAACAGGCCCACTGAAATAACAATTGTTGTAAACAGCACTGCCATTAAATTGCATTTCGTCTTTAATTCCATAATACCGGAAAATACAATTGTTAAAAACTATTTTGTCGTTGTTGCTGTAAAATAATGTTTTTCGTCCGATCGTTTTTGGATGAACAAAATGAAAATTACAATTGTTGATTGCAGTAGGAATTTGAGAAGTAATACTTCCAACCGAGGCAATGCTTTCGGCAAAAATATTGGAGATATTGGTTGCATACCAACCACGTTGCGAAATATCAAAAAGCTGGATACATCTGCCAGCAATATTTCCACCATCAATGGTATAATTACCCGACTGGCTTTTTCCATAACGACCGCTTGAATACAAAGTATGCAGGTTTCCCCAGGAATAAATACCCCGAATAATATTTCCTTTTTCTTGTGCCTGGCCTGTTGCAAACCCTACCCTTGCATCACCGCAACGGATATTTTCAAAGAGCAAAATATCTGCATTAAAAGTTTTTCCGTTGGGACTAATCAAATAATCAATACTAAAGCTCCCTACAAATACATCATGAATTTTTATACCGGTTGAACCGCTTTCATTTTTGCTTCCATCATAATCAATCACAATACCAGCATACATTTGAGAGCACTTCGCATTTTCATCAGTAAATTTTTCAAAAGAAATATTATAATAAATGGCATCCGAAACCTGTGGTGCTTTAAACTGTCCGGTAATAATCAGATTGTTTATTTCGGTACCCTTATTCAATTGCAATCCAATTGCAAATTGATCGATTCCGGTATAGCGTAAAGTTGTTCCGTTGCAACAATCCCAAAAAGAAGACTCACCAAAAATATGAATAGTGCTGGCACTGTAATTTCCTTTGTAAAGCGTTTGTAACAATAATGGTTTACTGAATTCATAAACACCTTTTGGAATAAAAAAGTCTCTTAATTTTTCTGGATTTGCCAAAACAGTATTGATCCCTTTTTGCAATGCACTGGCATTGTCTTTTACAAATCCGGCACCAAACCATTTTGCACTAAACTCTTTGCCATAAGTACCTTCAGGAATAATATTGATGCTTGTATCAAAAATCCATTGACTTAAAGCGGCATCAATTATTCCGCCACGGATGGTTGCATTGCCACTGATATGACCCTTGCTTCCAAATTTTAAAATGGCACCTGTTGGTAAGTTCCAATCCTTTTCAAGCAGGGTATCTTTATTGATAAAAATATCCTGTGCCAGCAGTTTAGAAGAACAATTTAAAAATCCTAACAGCGTAACTAAAACTAATAATTTCATGTAATGCTAATTTAAAATCCAAGAAGATTGATTGATTTAATGCAGGAAAGTTAAAGGAATGAGGGTACAAAAAAGGTTAAATTATTTTACAACCATGATGGTTCCTTTGTAATTAAATTCCTGCCCGTCTTTGCAAATTACATCCAACACATACACATATGCGGCAGTGCTTCCTGCAGGTTCGCCTTTATTAGTTCCATCCCAGCCTTGTGATGGATCATTGATGGGAACATTTTGTTTTTCAAAAACTTTTTGTCCATACCGGTTAAAAATCAACATCCGTTTTATTTGTGCAATTCCATAACCCTTAATATAAAACCGATCATTTAAGCCGTCGTTATTTGGTGAAAATGCGCTGGGAATATACAATTGCCCCTTACCACAAAAAACAACAATTCTAATTTCATCAGTAGCCCTGCAACCATAAATAGTTTGCACAGTAACACGGTAACTAATATCGTTATCGGCAATTAATTTAGGATTGGGGCAATTACTACAATCGAGTCCTGTAGCGGGTATCCACTGATATTTAAAAATATCGTTGCCGGTAACCTGCGTATTTAATTGCAATGGCGTGCCAGCCGCAACATTAATATCTGCACCTGCATTGACGGTTGGTTTATAACCAACATAAATGCTGACAAACCCAGTATCATTTTTACAAACATTATTACTAAATGCAATTACCTGATAATTTGTGTTAACCAAGGGTGCCGCAAATGGATTTGCAATTGTTGCATTTGATAAGGATACCGGAGGGCTCCATAAATAAGTGCTGGTAGTGCTAGATGCCAACAGTTGTCTCCTTTCTCCAATACATAAACTGTCGTTTTTACTTACTGATAAATTTACCGGTTGATCTACCTTAACCGTTACCGTATCTTTTTGCTCACATCCAAACTGGTTGGTAACTTTTACAAAATAATTAGTTGTAACAACTGGGTTGGCAACAGGGTTTGACACATTGATATTTTGCAAACTAGTATTAGCTTTCCATTGATAAATACTGCCATCAAAACTTCTGATCTGTACAATACCACCTAAACAAATGGTTGTATCCGGTACGGCGGCAGGTACGGGTAGCGGATGAATACTTACCGGTTTATCTTTAGTAATATTACAGCCATACTGCGTTTGAACATTTAATTGCACCAAATAATTTCCGGCAGTTAAAAAATTAAAAAGCATTGTATCTGCAGTACCAATTAAATTATTATTTACTTTCCAGGAGTAATTGGTAACACGGTCTTGTGTTGTAATTGCCGCCTTGTAAACCAATTTATTTTGCATACACTTTTCATCAAGTCCTAAAATATTTACAACAGGAGTTTGAAGTATTTTTACAGTATCTGTTGCAACAAGCGTACTGCTGCAACCATTGGCTGTTGTGGCTTTCAGCGAAACAAAGTAATTGCCGGCTGCAGTATAAAAATGAGCTGGACTAGTTGTTGTTGCAGATTGTCCATCTGCAAAATCCCACTGATAAGTCAAATCATTAAAACGACTTCCAGACAAATTATTAAACCGAACCGTTCCGGTATCTCCACAAATCCGGGGATTTAAAATACTGAAAGCTGCCTTTACAGAATCGATAATAATTTGCCTGATACTATCAATTGTACAGCCCTTATTACTGGTAACGCTTAGAGCAATAGTATATAAACCTGCAGGTGAAAAATTATAATTCAAAGTATCGGCAACAGCAACAATATTTCCATTTATTTTCCATTGATAAGATGCTATTGGATCGTCAGAAGTTGATGTGCTGAAATATTTATAAGTACCCGGACTACAATGCAGGTTACTGCCAGAAAATGATGTAACCGGATTGCGATAAATTTTAATTGCAGAAGGATTTAATAAAGTATCTGTGCAACCATGCTGTGTTGTTACAACAAATTTAACATCGTACAAACCTGGCTGCTGATAGGTATGTACCGGATGCTGCAATAATGAATTTGTATTATCACCAAAAAACCATTCGTATTTATTGATAGTAAATAAATGGTTAGAAATATCTGTAAACTGTACCCTGCCGGTATCATCACAAAATTTTTGCTGACTGATATTGAAATTTGATTTTACAGAATCGATGATAATATTTCTTAAAAAAGAATCCGTACAACCGTTGCTAGTCCTAACTTTTAACCCAATTGTATGATTGCCTGCAATAAAATTGTAAATAAGATTTACAGCATTACTTTTCAGTACATTATCAACATACCATTGATACAGCACAATATTATCTACAGAATTGATACTAGATAAATATTGATAAACTCCAGGCTTGCAATGAATGCTGTCACCATTAATTGCCGCCTTTGGTAAACTAAAAACCCTTACGGTATCAATATAATTGGTTGTGTCTTTACAACCATTGATGGTTGTGGCAATCATTCTTACCGAATAATTTCCGGGTGCTGCATAAAAATTGGATGCGTCTCTGGTGTTGG